>JAJYRT010000032.1:6681-15560 GCA_021793945.1 Thermoplasmata archaeon | reverse complement strand
GGTGAAGATTTCGTCAGCCGCTGATGCTCTGGCTGCCTTCATGAAGATAAGCAAAGGCAATCCCATTATCTTCCTCGATTACGACGGCACGCTGGTCAACATAATAATGAACCCCTGGGAAGCCGTGGCTGATCACGATCTTATAGAAACCCTTCAGGATTTGTCAGAGAGATTTGAAACCTTCATTGTAACGGGAAGATCGCTGGAGGATATCAAGACGCTTCTTCCGCTGGACATGAACATCATTGCAATGCACGGCTCCATAACAAAGCTAAAGGGAAAACCTCCTTCGTTTGTACCCGGATATAACAGGTACAGGGCAATATGTAACGGCCTTTTCAATGACCTGGAGTCCACAAGAATGAAATTTCCCGGGCTCAGGATTTTCAACAAGGACGGCGGGCTGCTCTTTCACTACGGGCTTATGAGCAGTGATTTGAAAGGTGAACTTTCAAAGGAGGTTGCGGAAATTGCCGGTAAAGTCGGGATGATCGTTTACAGTGGATATAACATTTTTGAGTTGAGGATTCCTGGAGTCGGCAAGGGGAAAGCCATAAAGAAAATAAGGGAAGGAGAGCGGCCCGCTATGATAGCCGGGGATGAAGGAACAGACGAGGAGGCATTTGAAATGAACATGGATGCGTTGAAGATCAGGGTCGGGGACGGACCGACACTCGCGGACATTGTGCTGCGGGATCCTTCAGAAATGCGGAAGGCGCTCAGGCTGATTGCAAGATCTTGACTCAATAGCCCCGGATATCATATATGTCAAGCCTTCTTGATCGGATAACAGGAACTTCCTCCCTGTATCTTTCCACCTCGGCAAGGTCTATGTCTGCTATGATTACGGTCTCCCTGTCTCCTGCTTCCTCCAGGACCTCTCCATACGGCGAAATTATAACCGAGTGCCCTGTGAAGAATTCCCCACACTGCGCAGACCCCACCACAAATGTCCCATTCTCTATTGCCCTGGCCTTCAGGAGAGTACGCCACTGTTCAAGCTTGTGATCTCCCTTGAACCAGCCCGCCTGGTAAATGAGCATTTCTGCTCCCTTTATGGCGAGGAGCCTTGCCCCCTCTGGAAATCTAAGGTCAAAGCATATCTGCACTCCCAGCTTTAATTCAGGCAGGCTGAAAGGCTCAGGGGGTTCAAGACCAGCATTATAGGCGTAGCTCTCATTCTTCCCCAAAGCGTCAAAAAGGTGGATCTTCCGGTATTTCCCGGTGCCATATCCGCTCCTGTTAATCAGCACCGACGCATTGTATGGCTTTGTAGATCCGCTTACACGCTCTGCAAAATTGCATAGCACATTAACCGAATTCTTCCGGGCATATTCCATGAACCTTCTGGTATAATTTCCTTCAGTTTCCTCTGATGCCTCAAGGATGTCAGCCCTCTTTTCATATGGCATGGATATCATCTGATACTCTGGGAATATTGCAAGATCCGCCTTCCTAGCGGTGGCAATGTCGAGCATTGATAGGCTCTTCCTTATGTTGCTTTCCTTTGAATCGCCAGAAGCCATCTGAATAACCGCTATTTTCAACCTCTTTTCGATCATATTATTCCTCCAACTTCGCCCAGTTTCTCGGGCAGGTATGTGTCCGTAACGTAATTCAATCCGTATTTCGCGAGAGCCTGCTGTTCGGCTTTCTTGTTTATCTGTAGCATTGTCTCTATCTCAGCCCTCCAGAAGTCCGTCTGAAATCTGGGGTCCTTGAGTTCCGCATTGAGCGCGGCAATGTCCTTGTCAGTGAGCTTGTCAGTTGGAAGGTCGTAGTTCAGTATGTCTGAAGCGGTTACTCCAATGAACTCTGCTGTTGGAACCGCCAGATACTCCGAAATATGAGCAGTCTTGATTGCTCCGTATGCTATTGATCCAAAAATCCTGAATGACCATGGATCACCGTCGGTGAAGACGAAAATCGGCAGGTTCATTTCGGTGTTCATCCGTTTCAGAACCCTTCTGGTGCTGCGCGCTGGCTGGCCCTTCAGGTGTACCAGGACACAGCCGAATTTCTCATCAAACCCGTTCTCCACGAGACGGTCAAACATACCACCAGTTTCCAGCGCAAGCACAAATTTGGCGTTGGTTGACCTGAGCCTAAGCTTCTCAATCTCAACGTTGTTGGGAATTGTGTAGCCTGCCTCTCCGACATCATCCTTGCAGTTTATTTTCTTGAAGTCGCCCTTCCTGCTCCTTTCCTCTATGGTGATGTCCCCGATAATGCTCGCCCCGTTCTCCTCCGGGCGAAGCTTGAAATCTTCCCTTATAAGGGAGGTTATCACCTCCAGGTCTTCTGCCATGAGATCAGACTCATCCTGTGTACCGAATTTAGCTCGTCCCCATCCCTCGGAGATGTAGTACATTTCCCTCAGCGTTGATGATTTTCCATCTCTCAGCATCTCCAGAATAAAATCAATCATGTAAATGTTCTTGAGAACGTAGTTAGCGCCATCAGTGGTCCTGAGGCTCCTCGATACCTTGGCATCCCCGTATTTCCATACCGATGACAACTTGTCCAGAACTATGTTGTCCCTGTTTCTGGAGGACATCCTTATCTCTGGTACCTCCCCTCCTCCAAGCGCGTTGTAAATGCCCTCTACCATTGATTCCAGCGTCTTCTTCACTTCACTCCCCATCTTCTACAGCCTCCTCCTCGCGCAATGACCAGTCACCCGGCAGAGGTTCAGCGCCATGCACAAGCACAGGGTTGATTCCTGTTGTATAATAGTCTGTCCCATGATATTTGTCAGATTCTGTCAGGACCTTGAACCTGACTTCAGAAGCACCGGCTGGAACGATCGAGGGAATTGTCCACATTGCCTCCCCGTCTACCCTCCCAGAAACCGGCTCCGCATAGAGAGTGAACGTGCGGCTCTCCGAAGTGTAGTTTAAAATCCTCGCCAAGACGTCGAAACCTCCGTCGCATTTCGAACCTTCCTCCTTTATGAATACTACATTTGCCACGAGAGACATGACCCGATCAATATTTGGCTCTTCCCGGCCAAGGATCTTGGAGCATTTTTTTCCTATTTCCGGTATTATGTTCATCACCAGGTTGAACTTCTCGTTTGCCTTTTCTTTCCTCTCGTTCCTGTTCATGAATGATTTCAGGCCACGGCCCACCGATTTCAGGGCAAGCTTGATTTCCTCAATGATCTCTGGAATTGCGGCAACCGCTTCCTTGGATTCTGAAGTGTAGGGTACCCTTGTTCCGTAGACATGAACCAGGATTATCATGGGTCCAAAAGGCACACCGGCTCCCTGCTTCTGGTCCATGCCGTATGGACGCCAGTCGATCTCAGCAACTGCCCTGGTCATGGCACAGGCGCCAGCCTGATAGAGAAGCGGCACCTTGTTAGCATATCGTATGATCTTCACCTGGTCATCTGCCCTGAGTTCTCCACCATAAACAATCCCAACCTCCACGGAGAATGGGTTCCCGTTGTAGACCGATACCGGCCTTGTCACCGGTTTAGAATAGAATGCGGGGTGATGCTCCTCGTAGACGGCCATCAGTCCCCTCCTGATGAATTCCTCACCCAGTGGGGAGAGGCAGTCAACCGGAGGTGGCATAAGCTTCACTTTCCTGAAAGCATGCTGGAGCTTCATTGCAGATTCAGCCTTCATTTCTCCAGGGAAGGTGCTGCCGTCAAGCCCTGACTCCTTCAGTATCTCGTCTGCAACACGGTCGCTTACCCTGTTGAATTCCCCCGTAAGGAAGGACCGCATGTGCTTTTCGCTTGAGACTGCCGCTAGGCCGATGATCTCTCCCGGTTCGAGTCCCAAAGGGTGTGGCTTTATGGACCTCGCCGGTTCGGGAAGCTTTTCCGTGCTTCTCCGAAAAACCGTAGTGATACCGTCAGGGTCGACAAAAGTCAGGTTCATATTCGGATTCACAACAGCAGTCTCCCTGAGGTATTCTATAATAGACTGTTTTCCAGTCTGGTATCGTCCCTTGGCAGTAATTGAAATCTCTATCCCATGCCCGTAATTCACAATTAGCGGTTTTTCCGAGATCACTGTTCCCTTATTATCCTTGACGTTTATCTGCATGTATATTTCGAACCCGACGTCGGACTCCTGGGTTTTTGTCAGTATCCTGGACGGCTCCCCGGTGGTGATCTGCCCGTAAAGTATTGCGGCAGTGATGCCTATCCCCTGCTGTCCGCGGGATTGCCTGACAGCATGGAACCTTGATCCATAGAGCAGCTGTCCGAATACCCTTGGAACCTCGATCCTCTCAATCCCCGGCCCGTTGTCCCTGACCGTTACGCAGAAGGTGTCATCGGATTTTTTTGCAACCTCCACATATATCTCAGGCAATATCCCCCACTCCTCGCATGCGTCCAGGGAGTTGTCCAGCGCTTCCTTTACAATCATGAACAGGGAACGCTGCGGAGAGTCAAATCCGAGAATGTGCCTGTTCTTTTCGAAGAATTCCGCAATTGATATTTCCTTGTAGTGCGATGCCATTGCCCTGCCGGCGCTCATGCCTTTCCAATAATTCCCTTGCTTATATTGTTTTCCCGCTGTGTGCGATTTCTGGTACAATCCAATCATCATTGTACCAAAATGGAATTATGCATCCCCCAGGTCTGGAAGTGATAGTACATGAAAAGGAAATATGCAGTAGTTGCTGCAGTAATCGTAATAGTGGCAGCACTTGTGGGCACCTACTATTACCTCGGTTACGAAGGCAATGGAACGGTGAATGTCTCTGTAGCTGACACCTCGATCGCAGGCGTTTCCGCGGTGAATCTAACGTTTTCAGAGATAGCGATACACGGTAATGCCACAGGCTGGACAAATATCAGCACAACAAAGACCGTCGATATATTGAATGTCACGTCCGCAAATGCAATACTGCTGGGCAGCATGTCCCTGAAAGCACAGAAGTATACGCAGATACGGCTCGAACTCACCAAGGTAACTGTTGTCCTGTTCGGCTTCAACGTGACTGCAACTCTATCCGGCAATGGTTTCGCCGTAATCGTCCAGCCCTTCACGGTTTCGGCGCATGGAACCACTGACGTGGTGATAGATTTCGATCTGACCTCATCCCTGCACATCGCGGGGCCGACTAGCATAACGTTCACGCCAAATATAGGGCATGTGGCCATAAGCTAGGCGTCGAAAATGGAATGGATATAAACCCATTATTTTTTCATTAGATGTGGAAGGCTAAAGAATAACCTCCTAAAATTTATGGTTCATCACAGATATTTGGGGGGGAATATTAAGGAGGCTTGCCCTTTCTTCCGGGTAGGAGAACGAAATATCCCAGAATAATGGATAACAGCTTCAATCGACATTTTTTCCCGGGCGGATCGGGTGCCCATGAATAAATAAGATGTTGTTGGTACCGCAATAGATTCGTTTCCTGGCAATTCCAATTTTGTCTTACCCCCGATGTTGCGGGAAGAGCCAAATTTAATTTTTTTTTCAGCGGAAATAGCCGAGATCTTCCTTTGGCTGGTTCTTTCCCTGTACCTCTTCCTGCATCTTTTCCGTGATCTGCTCGATCTGCTTGCTCCTTTCCTCTATGTCGGTCAGATCGATTTCTATTCCCAGAATTGAGCAGAGGACCTTGAGCATTTCCCTGGCACCCTTGGGATCAGCAAAGTATCCGGAGGTTTCTCCCATGAGGCAGGCACCCTTCATCGAAAAGATCTCCTTTGCCAGCCCCAGCATAACACCTGCCGACCCAACAATCCCGCCGCCGGGTTCTCCCTTTGGAAATACCACGCCGTTTTCCATGAGAGCCTGCTTTAGCTCCACGCTGGTAACTGCGCCGAGTATCCTTGGTGATTCTATGATCTTCCCTATGCTATAGCCTCCAAGTGTGTAAACCATGCTCACATTGTATTTTCTGGCAATTTCAAGCACGTTGTATGACATCTCATACTGGCCTTCCTGCGTGGTTCCCTGGAAATCTCCGACAAGTATCATAAGGTCTTTCTTGCCGGGGAACTTTTTGTAATACAGGGAGTTCCTGACAAGAAAAGTGGTGCTGTCATCGCCTATGAATACCTGGGGCGGAAGATACTGGGAGAATATGTCGATCATTTTCTGCATTTTCAGTTTCTCAATCAGATACTCTGCTGCTATCTTTCCTATGTTGCCAATACCAGGCAGGCCTCCAATGAGTATCGGACTGTTCAGTTTTGGTTTTTTATATTGATTTATTATTATTTTTTCCACTTTTATCGCCATCCATTAATTTCAACCTGTACTTCTGGAATTTATCTGCCGGTGAATATTTCGGCGGGAGCGCAAATTCAGTAGCCGAACCGCATATGGGGCAGACCACCTGCATTGTGTAGTGCCCATTTTCGATACATTTCCTTATCAGTGAGTGCATAAATTTACTGTTTTCTTGTGAATTCGAGGCTTACCGAGTTCTTCTTTGCAGCATCAGTTATCGACTGTACAGATTTCTTCAGCAAATCTTCGGCCGTCTTATAATCTTTTTCAGTTACGACCAGCCGGTATTTTGGTGCTCCGGCATACTGGATTGTAACCCCGGGCAGCATACCCTGCACAATTGTTTCCCTGACGGATTCCACGCCATTCCCGGCGAGAGAGTATGCCTCTATCATCCCGTTGATCTTTACATAGGGTGTGTTGATGTTCTCCTTGGCCACCTTGATCATTGCATTTTTCCACTTGGCCTTGACATCCGGCATCCAGTTCTCATTGGAAGAAGCGTCCTCGAACGCATTATAAAGGGTGCCATAGGTCTGCCTGAGTTCGTCCGCGAATTCTTTGTCGCATTCCTCTGGAGTTTTCTTGAGAGATTTTGCAACGATTTCCAGTAATTTTTCTGATTTCTGGTCATTTTTCCAATCGGAAATCTTCTCCCGCTTCTGGTGGTCGTTGACTCTCTTCAGTGACAGATCCACGTATCCCCGGCTCTGGTTTACCCCCAATACCTTGCATACCGTCCTCTGGCCTTCACGCAGGTAGTCGCGAATATGCTTGACCCATCCGGTCGCAACCTCAGCTATGTGGATGAAACCCTCTTTTCCAGGGTATTCATCAAGCTTTACGCTCGCGCCAAAATTTTTCACTTCCCTTATGGTGACAACAACAAGGTCACCCACTTCAGGCAGTTCTTTTCGCATTAAAGTTCTCCGGTGTATTCCCCTGAAACCGCAACCGTTCCACCGGTCGGTTTAGCAATCGTAGCTCCGCATATGTTGCAGACTACAGTAGACGACACCTTTGAGTACGTTATCTGCTCGTTCCCGCAGTCCTTGCACTTTATCTTTATGAATTTGTTGCCTATGCTCTTCAGCTTTACAAACTTCTGTTCTGCCATTCTTATGCCTCCACCAGTTCAAACTTCTTGGCCCTGTATGTCGGATGAGTAGAAGCTCTCTTGCATGTCTCGCAACGGAATCTGATGCTTACCCTCTTGGTAGGCTTTTCCCTGCCCTCGAATTTTGGCCTGGGAAAACCGCCGAAACCGGAAGTTGCTCTCCTGAATCTTCTCTGACCAGCCTTGAATTCGCTTGCCTTCTTCTTCCTGACTCTTTCAACTTCATGCGGAGTGTGTTTATTGCAAAACCTGCAATACATCATCATTGTTTTTGGCATTTTCAACTAAATCACCATCATATAGGCCACTTCGGATCTGACGCCTGTCGAATCCCACATTTTTACCATCCTTAATACTTTTATCATTAAAGGATAGCAACGGATGAAACCTACACTATCAGTCCTGATTTCAAGCATGGATATAAGTTTTTAACAATCCTATTAATTGAAACGGGTAAATTTTTACACCTGATTCAATTCTGAAAGCGTGAGTAAATCACGGATGAGAAACATTGTTATTGTTGGAGTAAGCGAGGGGCTGGGGTCTTCAATGGTTGCTAAATACCTTGAATCCGGCTGCAGGGTGCTGATTTCAGCAAGAAATGAGGAAAAACTTGAGAGAATTGCCGGAAAGATGAAGGGAGGCAGTAACTTGATCTGTACTCCAGGTGACGTATCGTCAAGGAAGGGCGTGGATGCTGTAATGAAAGCCGCTAAACAGCGTCTCGGGTCCGTGGATGCACTCGTGATACAGGTAGGCGGATACGGAGAGGACAGCATCAGGGATTACGGGATGCTTGATTCAATGCTGGAGAACCATGTCAGGATACCCGTTATGGTTGTCTCCTCTGCCCTCGCAGTAATGGACAGCGGGTCGTCTATCCTCCTAGTCAGCAGCGCAGAAACACTGGGATACCCAGAACCAAACAAGATGTCATACACAATAGCAAAGAGCTCCCTGAACCGCCTTACCGAGTCACTTGCCTCGCAACTGCTTTCATCGGGCATCAGGGTCAACGCGATTGCTCCCTCCTACATTCAAGGAGATGCAGAAAAATACGTTCTGGGAGGGAATGAGAACCCTCCGGATCTCATAGCAGAGGTGGTGGACTGGATTACTGGTGACGATTCAGTTCTAATTAATGGAGCAATAATTCCCGTCGATGGTGGGCACAGGTTCATGCGTTAGAAGTTACTCAACCGCTACCTTCACCTTGGAAGGATCCATCATATGCACGTCCTGGTTTATAACAATGGATCTGACCGGTTTTGCAGAATGGGCCCTTATGACAGCTTCTATTGACCTGTCCGAATCGTTGGCAATCTGGCAGATAGCCTTTGATTCTTCCTCAGTCAGTATCTTCCACGAATCTGCTGCATACTTTCCGGGACCTTCGGAGGCATACTGAATTGTTATTTTGTGAATTTTTGAACAGTCATACATATATCTCACCTCTAAATTATCTGGTTTCAGTATCCCTTACAGATAAAATAAATTTTGGCAGGGTTGAAAACCCCTCAGCTTGATTGATTCAGGTTATGATTTCCGTT
>JAJYRT010000032.1:0-6581 GCA_021793945.1 Thermoplasmata archaeon | reverse complement strand
ACCTGGCCCACTCCAGGGACAGAGGAAATAGCCTGCTCGACCCTGTCGATCTTGCCCTCTTCATCTGGGACAACCACCTGGATCTTAAGTGCCTTTATACCGAAGCCTATATCGTCAATTGTGACCTTGTTTACTTCACATATACCCTTTATCTTATGCACTATCCCATTCTCCAGGGTCTCAATATTCATATCCGAGTCCTCGGGCAGGACCCTGAAAACAACACAAACTTCTCCCATTCAAATCCCCTAAGGTCCCTGGAACCCACAGGCACTGCAGACATAATGTGTGGAATGTTCCCTGCAGTCCTTGCATCTGCCTATGACTTCCTCTCCACAGTTCGGGCAATCAAAAATCGAGTATCCGACTTCAACAAGCCCTATTCCGCAGGATGTGCACGTGTCTTTATACTTCATTTATGATCATTTCCAGAAGCTGATTTCCCTGACAGGAATACGTAAATTATTGCCTGTCGCAGAACTGATGCTCCGAATAATCGGATATAAGAAAGATATATAACAGTTCCTAATCCCGGACTCGCATTGCATTAGATGATGTGCAGCGACTTGCCGGTTATGCCGCTGCTATAGTGTGCATATTCCTCACCGTTCGGGCATTTTCACAAAGTATGTATATGCGTTTTGATTGTTATATAATGGCACTGATCCGGCCCGTCGTTGCCAGGGGAATACTCAGGACGATGAAAACATCCTCCGGTTCAAAGATACCATTAATCGCGGGGCATAAACTCCTCTATGAATGCAACCTGAGGTGCAAGATGTGCCCGTTCTGGAGAAGGGAAGATGAAAAGCTTCTTGACATTGATGAAGAGGTCAAGATGATGGAGTCGCTGAAGCGGGCTGGTGTTTCTTTCCTTGGATTTGAAGGTGGCGAGCCGCTCCTGAGAAATGATATCGGTGAAATACTTAATGAATCGTATAGTAGATTCCACACATCCATGGTCACTAATGGCTGGCTGCTCAAACAGAAGATAAGGAGTATAAGCGATGACCTGAACTACCTGTTCGTTTCCCTGGACGGCATAGGAGATTTGCACGATCGGCTCAGGGGAGTACAGGGATCGTTCAGGAAAGCGGTCGAGGGCATTGAAACTGCCAGAGATTATGTCCATATGGCAATAAGCTCAACCATAACAAAAGAAAACATGGACCAGGCAACGGATCTTGTAAACCTCTCAGTAAAGCTCGGAGTGAGCATAAATTTCCAGATAGCCTATGATTACTCCACGGCAGATCCCATGTCGCCTGAAAGGAACAAGCTCAGGGACACAATAGCGCTGCTTCGGGATTACAAGATGCGGGGATATCCGGTTCTTAATTCAAAGGAATACTTTGATGCTCTGCTCAATTCTTGGTACGGGACAGAGAAGTGGATATGCAAGCCATGGCTCACTGTCAACATCGACCCGTCCGGCAGGATGGTTCAACCCTGTTATGTACTTAACGAATACGAGGGCACGGAAAAGGTCTGGGAGGTGGACCTCAGGAAGATGTGGAATTCATATAACTGGGAACCTTACGAAAGCTGCAACAAATGCGCCCTTGCTTGCTACCTTGAGCCATCCCTTTTCTCCTGGAAGAATCCATCGATGGTAAAGGAGCGGATTGTCGACAGCATGGTAGCTTACATCACAGGTGGAGTTACCTGAGTACGAGCGCAGGCATGTGTAATATACCTGCACATAAAAACCATTATCCCGGGGAAACGGCCTGGATAGAAATTATCTATACGGACTGGATACCGAAACATGGAAGTGTCTGTCACTTTTTATCAAAATGGGAAGACGAACATGGAAAATCTGAAGAATGCCTTCGTGGCATCAAAGGATCCACCATACGTTGGTCTGATCCTCAAACCAGGAGTCGGGATCTGGGAATATATGAAAGACAACGACGACTTGATATTCAACCTGCACGATTCGAGCGTAACAGCTGAAATAAAGTATAGGATTGACGTGGGAGAAAACTCCATATTTTTCCTGACCAGCGATAACAAAAAGTTCTCAGAGCTGGTGTGATTCATTCAGAAGAAAGCGTATACATTAATCACTAGCGAAACTGCAACAAAAATTGCATAATAACCTATGTTCCACGATATGACCTTTGACCCGTCAAGCGGAGGGAACGGTATCATGTTGAAAAGCGAAAACCATAGATTAATGACTGCGGCAAAGTAGAAAACCTGCTCCATCAGCGATCCGGGCTGAGATGCAAAAAATATCCCCAGGAACACAATTCCCAGCACCAGGTTTGTCATCGGGCCAGCGAGTGCCGTCTTTCCCATCTGCTCCCTTCCATATATTCCAGAGATATTCACCGCACCGGGGGCGGCAAATATAAAACCGATCAGGGAGGTCAGCAGGGCCAGGACTATCCCAAATGGCCACATCCTGAAATATGCGATGCCACCATAACTTCTTGCCACATAGCGATGGGAGAGTTCGTGGAGAAGAAATGCGGTGACCATCCCAACGAATGCCTCCAGCAGGTATACGACTGTGTTATATCCGTTGAGAGGCGCACGGCTATGTATGGAATTATAAATGAAGAACGCCAGCGTCAGGGCACCGACTGAGATCAGTATATCCCTTGTCTCTTCCCTGCTGGTGGATGTGAAGTAACCCCTAAACATGCCCGGATCTCCCGCCTGCATTGACAGTCGACACGTAATTCATTAGCGCGATTACATTCATTGCCTCGGAAATGCCGGTGTTTAGCCTGCATGCTACCCTGAACGGATCATGATCTACGTCCTGCTTCAGGGCTGACTTAAGCAACTTCTGCAGGTCTTGATCCTCTATTTTTGGTTTCCTGACGGTCGAAATCTCCTTTTTAATGTATGCGTATATGTTCTTGGCTATTACCGGGTCCCTCCTGGCCATATTGTTGTATATTACGCTGATATTAAGGTCTCCTATGCTGTTAACCCTTGTCTTCTTGCAGACCTTTTGTATTATGTCCCTGCTCAGCACCTCGTATTTCTCGTCGTTCATATCAGAATATCCGACGTCACTTCCCAGAAATGTGAAAACATCCTCTACAGCATCAATGGGGATATCAGCGGTAGAAACGGCATCTTCAGTAGAAAAGCGCTTTCCGATCTTGTATTCAAGTTTCAGCAGCCGCTCCACATATCCCATCACTTCCTGCGATTTCTTTACGTGATTGATCTCTTCCATGAATTCGCTGAATGCTTCTGGGCTGACCAAAGAACCGTGGTAGCGGCCGACTATTGATTCGGCTGCTTCATATTCCCCGAGATTGATGTAGCTCCGGACTATAAAGTGAATATTTGTCGAGTCCACATACTCCCTGTTCTGTTCATAGAATTTCCTAATCTCAAGAAACATGTTCTGCTGGTAGTATATCCTGAGGAGGTTGTCAACAACAGCAAATATAGCTTCACTCGTCCTAGCGTGCCTCAGTGCGGAATGAAGAACCTCGATGGACTCATGAAACTTCCCGAGTTTTTCGTATGCGCTGGAAAGTTTTACGAGATTCTCAATATTATCCGGATAATTTTTTTGAAGGTTTTTCATTACCTCTATGGCTTTCTCGTATTCACTAGACTCCATCATCCTATCTGATATAATCTTGCCAAGGAAGAGAAACCCTTCATGCTGGTATATCCCTATGAGTATGTCACGCACCTCCTTGTTCATCCAGAGGACGCG
This sequence comes from Thermoplasmata archaeon, assembly GCA_021793945.1. Next base: position 2,887 of record JAJYRT010000032.1, on the reverse strand, counting down.
GGAAATATATGCTATGCGTTCTTCATCATCTTTTGTCTCCACACGAATCTTCCTGAGGAGGTCTATGATCTTCTGAATTTCCCCTGTTCTGTAGTAAAGTTTCAGTTGCGACATGCCATTCTGATCAGAAGCACCTATGAGTCTCCTGGCTTCATCAAAATTCCTTGTTTCGATTAGCGTTTCAATGTAATTGTCGATCCTTTCCTGGTTGTACCCCTTAGAGATGGCCATTTCATAGTAAGAGAGAGCGTCCTTGAAATCGGAACGGGAGTAATACCAGTCTCCTATCATTACTTCTACAGCACCGCTACCGACCTTTTCCCTCTTTTCAATAAGGAAATCAATAACTGAATCCTGCATCTTCAATGCATTAAGTATATCCACATGCATCCTGATATCCTCGGCGGTTACGGTAGAAGCTTCCACGATTTTTCTGGAATACTGTACCGCATCATCGTATGACGAATTCTCCAGCATACGGTCCCTCAGAATCCTGAGAAACCAGACATTCCTAACTTCCTTTTTGGACAGAGTTTCTATCAACCTGTTCCTGAAAGGCAGAGCCTTGTTTTTCCTGATGTATGAATTTATGAATTCAAAATCTATGGACTCTTCCCCCCCTATCGCAACAATGAGTTCTATTGATTCAAGAGCACTTTTTTCATCGTTTCCAGAGAGGGAAATTTTTGTCTCCAGGTCAAAGAAATCAGCATTAGAGAGCATGGAAATAGCCCGAGATAATGATTTGGAAGCCTGGGCTATGTCTCCCCTCTTGAAAAGGAGGAAAGCTTCCATATAGTTATAGAACGGGTCCCGGTTCCTGAGATCCTCCATTGTGTGCAGTTGATCTCTTGCCCTGTCAGGGTAACCATTGATGATAAGTGCCTTCACAACTGGAAAATGAAATTGCGGAAAAATCATAATGTCCTTGGGCAACTTCCCGGAATTTATTTCAGATATGGTATCCACTATGATCTGGATTCGCTTGTATTTAGAGTTGGATATGAATTTCCTGATTACATCCGGTACTACCGCGGAAGATCTGTTCACGTTGTCAAAGGTGACAATTGCCATTATTGATACTGGCGGGGAGCCGGTTATTATCTCCGGCAGGGTATCGTTGACGACTACGTGCCTGCCGCGGAGATTTCCTATGACCATGCTTATCATGGGCTTCTTTGCCTTGATGGATGAGAGGGTTTCCAGCAGTGCCTGAATCTCCCTGTCCTTATTCAGGCTGGAATATATTGAGTCGATGAAGTGTTCAGAATCGAGTATTTCAGGGCTTGATGATATCATGTTCATTGCGTTTTCGAGCTTCCCGGTATAGATCAAGCTGGCTGCAACCATTCCGGAAAACTTTGTTTTTACTTCCCGGCTAGCTACAGTAGATATTCTTGAAAGGAATTTTTCGTAGTCATGCCTGTTAAATAGGTCGTTCAGTATAAAGGAGACTGTGTCAGGATCGTCTGGAGTGAATGCCAGTATATCCTCGGCGGTGTTCAGTGCCTCTGTGATCTTACCGAGTTTCAGGTTAATCTCCATCAAGAGTTTTGAAAAATCGAGGTCCTTTACTGGAGAATTCTGCTCCCTTATGTCCCTGTAGGCCTCATCAAACATTGAAAGTTCTATCTCCGCCCGGATCTTCTTGATCATTTCCTCCTTGGAGCATAGAAGTTGCTTGCAGAGCACATCGATCCATTTTATCATGTCCTTAAGGTTGTGGAGATCCTCGTTAATATCTATCAGTCTTCTAACCGAATCATAATCATCCCTGAATGTGGAGTTGATTGTTGTGAAGACTTCAAGTGCCGCCTTCGGGTTGTTTGACAGATACAGAGATTCGCCCAGAGCAGTCATCAGATCGTGATCCTCCGGGTATTCTGAGAGGGCACGCCTGGCTATCTCAGAAGCTAGAGAATAATTCCCAGAAGCCATGCTTTTCTTGATCAGTATCAGGAAACTGTCCACATCCTCGATCTCATCGTAGTTCAGTTGCCCTATTACCTTTGACATCTTGCCAAGCTCACCGGTTCTCTGGTACGCGTTGATAAGCTCAATCAGGTAGGTTATGGATTTATCCCGCTTGCATACCTCCTCCAGGAATTTGGAAAGGTCATCGTACCTGCCTTTTGACTGGAGATTCTTTATTATCGTGGAGTTCACATCGTCGTCAAGATCACCTTCCAGGTACCTCGAGAACATCTTATGATCATATTTCCCGCACAGAGAGAAGAATATTGCTGGCTTGGTTGGATCTGAAATGTTATTGTACGCGTTGAACAGCCTGGCATCGGTGTCTGCATCCTGGCAGAAGTCGCCGTCATTGTATACCAGATCCACAAAGGAATCCGGTTCCGCAGGGTTATATATTGATGCTGAGTAGAAAAGTTTCACGTCCCTGTTGTCCGGGACGAGTTTCATCAATTCCTGTGCCAGGCCGGCAGTTCCAGGTGAGTTTAGCTTCTGGATACTGGTAATGAGCTTCTTTATGTCCTGTGGAAATTCCGGGTACTTCAAATCGCTCTGCGATGGCGGGGAGTTCTCGAGCTGCCTTACAAGGCTGAGAATCCGGTTTTCCTTCTCCTGCCTGCTCCTTGATGAATAGATTTCCTGGAAGATCTTTCTAAGCTCTTCACCATAATGGAGTTCTGGATCGGCGTCTGGCATCTTAATCCTAGATTATTAAAGGTATAATATGCTTGTCTCATAATATGTAAATTTATGAAAACGTCCCCCGATCAAGCAGGCTTTCCAATATTATGCGGTATGGTTAAATAGTTTTTTACAATTTGTCAGCGAAACGAATATGCCTAAACCCACAATCAACGTAATTAAACCACTGGATGTGCTGAAAAATTCAATAGAAAGGAATGTTCTGGTCGAC
>JAJYRT010000204.1 GCA_021793945.1 Thermoplasmata archaeon | reverse complement strand
ATTACTGTTACTTTCAATATATCATCTCCAGTGAAATACTGTGACCTCCACCGCCACCATGGCAAATGGTTGCAAGACCATGTTCCATTTTTCTGTGTCTGAGTGCGTTTATCAGAGTAACCATGATCCTTGATCCTGAATTGCCAAGTGGGTGCCCTATTGCAATTGCACCACCATTTACATTGAACTTTGAGTCATCTATACCTAGTTCTCTCTGCACTACCAGGGAAGCAACCGAGAAAGCCTCGTTGTGCTCAACCAGATCAAAATAATCTATTGATTTCCCCAATTTTTCAAGCAGTTTCCTGGTGGCAGGAACCGGTGCCTCAACAAAGTCCTTTGGAGACAATGAAGCTGCCTGGAATCCCGTTATCTCCGCGATTGGCTTAAGGGAATAATCTTCCACCGCTTTTTCGGATGCAAGAATAAGCGCCGACGCCCCGTCACTCAGCTGTGAAGAGTTTCCTGCGGTCAGGATACCGTTCTCTGCAAATGCTGACTTTAGTCCTGACAATGCCTCCAGTGTGGTTGGTCTGAGACCTTCATCTCTGGATAGTTCCTTTATGGGAACAATTTCATCCTTATACTCTCCGGATTCCCATGCCCTGTAAGCAAATTCCTGACTTCTCACTGAAAATTGATCTGCTTCTTTTCTGGTTATTCCAAACTTTCTCCCTGAAGCCTCAGCAGAAAATCCCATGTGTTCGTGATAGAATGCATCAATCAGTCCATCAACGAGCATTGAGTCTCCCATTCTAAGATCCTTGTCCAGAAGCTGGCGTATTCCCCATCTTGTGGAAGATGGAAGAAGCAGAGGAGAATTGCTCATACTCTCCATGCCTCCTGCAACGATAATGTCGTGCTCTCCCAGCATTATCTCTCTTGATGCATTTTCCACGGCAAGCATGCCCGATGCACAAACTGTGTTTACTGTATATTTGATAACATCGTCCGGCAATCCTGCAAGAGTTGATGCCTGTCCTGCAGGGTTCTGCCCAACACCCGCCTGGATGACATTCCCCATGATAACTTCTTCAATGGACTGAACGGGCAGATTGGTTTCCTTGACAAGATATTTGATAACTTCGGCACCAAGTTGTGGAGCTCCTAATGAAGACAATGATTTTCCGAACTTCCCAATTGGTGTCCTTTTAGAGGCAACGACATAAACTTTCCTCATGGAATCACTATGCCGAATGCCTTAAATTCATAAGAGGTTTATTACTAACTTTGTTTGTCCCTATTCCTCAATCTTTTCAAGGATGCCAGATGCAGGAAAGTTAGAACGGCAAACAATCTGCATTTTTATTATCCTGTCTGATGATAAATACAATATTGTTTGTATCCTGGACAAAATACCTTTAATTCCCCTCCCTTTCAGAAGGGGACTACAAACTAAAGATGTGAAAATTATGATGCTGGAGGTGCAACAGTCCCTTCCTCTATCTCTTTCTTGAGTCTGGACTGCTTCTTTAGAACATATCTTGTGACATATCCGGCAATCAGATTCAGTGTCCTCTTGGACACACCGGTAAGCGATGTCTTCAGGATTTTTCTGTTCATATCAAAGCTTTCATTAAATGTACCCTGGTTCTTTTCAACCAGTTCCATTGCAATTCTCTTGATGTTGGATGGCCTTATACTTCCCATAGATGTCGGGAAATACGTTGTAGTTATAAAAGCTTAATTACTCTGGCGGAACAACTAGAACGGGTATTGTACTTAGTTTTACAACCTCTGAACTGACCGATCCAAGGAGTACCTTGCTTATTCCTGAAAGTTTCCTTGTCCCGGTGATAATAATATCCACACCCCTTTCCTTAGCCTGATTTGCCATCGCCCTTGCTATCTGCTCCCCTGGTGCATCCAGTTTGAGGAATGTGGCATTAACATTTTCCTTCTCTATTAGCTCCTTTGCAGCATTCAAAACAGCATCGGAAGTTTCATCACTCTTCTTGTAAAGTGAAGGTGGAACATAGGCATCAAAATTTGGACCGGCACCCATGACTAAAGGTGAAACGTAACAAATTATGTATTCATCAGATATGCCCTTAAACTTCATGGCAAACTTTAGAGCTTTCTTGGCCCCTTCAGAATTGTCGAAAGCGACAAGGAATTTCATGTCCAAATATTATCTTAAGTTAATTTATATGTTTCGGTAACTTTAGCTTTTCCCAAGTGAAGAGAAGTCCTGACTCTCTAATCTTTCTAAAAAATTAGATTTTGGTTCACTTGAACCAGGAATGCTTCTTTCCAGTTTCTTCACCAAGTTTGGAAATGAGTTCCTTCTGTTCCTGTGAAAGATGTTTTGGCACCACAACTTTGGCCTCCACGAGAATATCTCCCGATCCATGCCCATTAACATGAGGCATTCCGGTGTTCTTAATCCTGATTATTTCTCCTGGTTGTGTCCCAGCAGGAATCTTCAACGTTACACTTTCCTTGAAGAGTTTGATTTCTTTTTCTGCACCGAGAGCTGCTTCAGGGAAACTTATTTCCGTCTGCATGTAAATGTCATCATTCATTCTTCTGATTCCAGTGGGTTCCTGGATATTCAGAACAACAAACAAATCACCTGTTCTTCCAAAGTTTGACTGCCCCTTCCCCTTGACTCTGAGTCTGAGACGATCAGGAGAGCCTTTTGGTATCTTGATTTCAAGATTTTCTGTTACTGGGACCGCCCCTGATCCTTTGCATGTGCCACATGGTTTGCTTGGTACCTTCCCACGGCCACCGCATGTATTACAGACCGTTACAGAAACCATCCGGAAAAATCCCTGGCCCTGAACTATCCTCTGCTGACCTGTACCGTTGCATGTGGAACAGGTAT
>JAJYRT010000203.1 GCA_021793945.1 Thermoplasmata archaeon | reverse complement strand
AAGCTCCCCACACCGTGCAAAATTAAAATAACAAAGGGAAACGAGATCGCTGGAAAGATTGGATTGTAGATCTGCTTAACTCCAACACAGATTCTTTATGCATGACTCTACTTTTCCTTTTTCCAATTCAAAATACATAGAATTTTTCCTGATAATAAACGCCTCCCGGTTCTATGTTGATACGTAGTTCGTTCAATTTTAGACAATATCATTGATTTTTTCAGGTTACTGAACTTTATCCCGGTTTTGTGGTATCATTTGTTACAAGATTGAAGAACGAATGAAAGGGAGCATGAACGCATCGGTTCGTCCCCAAGAAGCAAAGGCAAAGCATCATATGTATAAACCAGTTAAGGCAGACGAATGCCAAAGATTCCCGTTATTTTCTACAGGTTCATGGCCTCAAAGATGCTGGCAAGCATTCTCTTCAATTCATATGTGTTATTCTTCCTGTGGGTGGTTCTGCAGACATATCACTCCGTATTCCTGGCAGGAATGATAGCAACGATATACCTTGCAGTTGAGCTTATCACCTCGATTCCGATCGGGCACATGATAGACAGGATGAACAGTACCACGATAAGCCTGATCAGTTCCATCATCATCCTGATAGGCCCTCTTTTGATTCTCTCGGGATATTCCCTACTGGCAGTTTACTCCGGCACAATGCTGATCGCGCTGGGCGTAACCATGAAGGGAGACAGTTTTTCTGCAACAATCAAGAAACACTTGAGCCAGGAACAATTCATGACTTCGAATTCATTCAACCAGGCTGCAATATACTCTGCGTCCCTGATAGGAACGGCACTTGGCGGGATATCTATTATATACTTTGTACATCTTTTTCCTTTAATACTGATTGCAATAAGCATAGCTTCCGTTGCTCTTTCAGCCCCGGTGTTTGAGGAAAAGCCAAAAGAGGCACACAAAAAGGCAACGGAGGAACTTGTGTCCGCTATCGTTTTTTACCGCAAGATTCTTGGTTTTCTGGCAATGGCTTTTTTCCTCAACGGCCTATTTATGGCAATAGAGGTTTATTCATCGGGATTGTTTGACATCGTGCTGCATTCAAGCGCCGTATTCTACACAATCTTTGTAGCCTCAATATCAATAGGTGGAATAATCGGTTCGTTTCTGGCTAATGCTATCAAGAAACACATCAATGATCCGTTCAGGATATCCCTGCTTGTTCTTCTTTATCCCCCAATTTTTCTGATCCTTGGGATCAGTAGAAGTGCCATTATCGACATTTTAGACACAACACTTTTAGGCCTCCTTTTGCCCTTAATTAATGTTCCTCTTATAGCAAAACTGATGAGCGTTGTTCCAACAAACATATACGGCAAGATAATGGCTTTCCTGAGAATTTTCATAGGCGGGTCTACTCCTGCAATGGCTGCCTTGTTTTCGTTTGTTGTGCTTTACTTCCCTGTAAATGTGATACTTTTCTACATAGGGATTTTCCTCTTTCCCCTGGCTGGACTGGCATTTATTGTAGTACCCAATTTTATGAAAATGGAAGCTGACTCGAACGCGACTGTTTCCTAGAATTCGCTTTTGTTGCTTACACTATAATCAAGCTGTTTGCAATCACCTGCCACAAATGCTGAAACGCCTGAATGCAATCAGGGATCCGGATAAGAGTGGCTCAGAATGAAGAAAATAGATGGAAATCGACTGACTAAAGCAGCCGGTTGGAATCATTCAGCTGAACCCGTTAAGGCAAAGGAGTACACTCAGTATCCACAGTTTGAAACCTGAGCGAGGATACGCTTGCATCGGTTACGATCTATTCGTAAACCTTTTCCTCGACAAGCTTGAAATCAATGGCGTCCTGTTCCACTACCCGCTTGCCTTCCCAGTAATCAGGTCTGGATATCTCCTTTACAAATTCATGCTGTATTATCATCTTCATTACTTCACTGCTGCCGGTCCAGATGAGTCCAAGGCGTGCATCTCTCAACAACCTCTCCACGGGATAAACAGTAGTGTAGCCAATTCCTCCCATTATTTGCATGGCAGAGTTCACAGCAGCCCACATCGCTTCCGTGGAATTCAGTTTGGCCATGGAGATAAGCTTACGTGCATGTGCCATTGGCAGCCTCCCTGCCTCGTAGGCGTCTGCGGCCTTGCTTGCCTCGTATACAAGTGCCGCTGAGTTTGCAAGAGAGGTGAGACTTTCAGCAATCTTAAAGCTAACCCCTTCGTGTTCTATGAGTTTGCTTCCAAAAGCCTTTCTCCTCAGTGCATAGCCGGTTGCGATTTCAATTGCCGCCATACCAACACCAATGGAACCAGACGCAGTCGTCAACCTCTCCGGGATCATCATGATATTGAAGATGTCATAGCCACCATTCAATGTGCCTATGAGATTTTCCTCTGGAATTTCAGCATCCCTGAAAACGATTCTCGCGGTTCCGCCACCTTTGTTTCCCATCAAACCGTACATAGTTTCGATCTTCAACCCAGGCGTGTTCCTGTCAACTATGAATGCACTCACACCCCTTGTCCTGTTCTGCGCACTTTGGTCCGTTATTGCATATGTAACAAAGAAGTCGGCTCCCTGACCCCCAACTATGAAACGCTTCTGTCCGTTGAGAATGAAAGATTTTCCCTTTTTTGTTGCCGTGGTTTTCATCATGCCAAAGAGATCTGAACCACCGGAAGGTTCCGTAATCGCTTCTGCTCCATAGAGCAGCCCTGAAGTAATGCCGGTAAGGTACTTTTCCTTTTGATCCTTTGTGCCAAATTTGTTTATGGGCTCACCGACAATAGTGCCGAGGGAATACATACAGCTGAGAGTGAACCCCAGGTATCCCATCTCTTCCACTGCTGCCA
>JAJYRT010000202.1 GCA_021793945.1 Thermoplasmata archaeon | reverse complement strand
ATCTAATTTTTATCACTTATCACTTTTTTTTGTAATTTAAACATATTCAGGCGGGAAGTCCCTTTCGCAATATAGGGTATGAAAGCGATCGAATCTTAATTATTCCTCTCAACAAATTGTTCTATCCGCTGGAAGACAGAAGTGAAACGGGTTGGATAGCACATTGCTTCGTGCGTGCCTGCATCAGTAACGTCATATGGTTTAGCATGAAGGAAAGAGTATCATTAGTCCGAGAGGAATTCAAGCCCATGGAGATTCCGCCAGCAACCTATGAGGTATGCAGCCCCCTACGAAAGCTGGGAGAGGAGGTCACTTTAATGCCTACAACTTACCCTCGTAAAGGAGTCAGAAAGGATAAATCAGACTACAAAGGGTTTGTTACTCATCGATTAGGTGACCCTGGGTCGTGATTAACCGTAGATGAGATTTTGGTCCTGCATTTCATTCGAACCGGTATGCTAAATATATACCAAAATAGCCTGTCAGAAAATATATAGCTAGTTTTATAAGCTCCAATGGAGTAATCTGTTCATGGAGAAACCGAACAACTCTTCATTTGCTTCACTGGACAATAGCAGGACAAAGGGAATTCATTATAGGATAACAACGCTTTCCGCCGCTGGAGTCTTTCTGGATGGATATGACATTTCAATCATTGCGGTGGCATTGACCATTATAACGGGACTGAGCGGATTCTCATATGTTTCCACCCCTCTGGGCAAGGGTTTGATGGCTGCTTCAACAACCATAGGCATGCTTGTTGGTGCAATTGTATTCGGGTACATAACAGACCTGAGGGGTAGAAAACTGATGTATCTCTGGGACATGGTAATATTTGCAGTATTCACTGCACTTGTCGCCTTTGCCTCATATAACTTTGACTCGCTTTTTACATTCAGGGTGATTCTGGGACTTGCCATCGGGGCAGATTATGCCATAAGTACAACCATAATATCTGAATTCTCCCCCAAGAGAACCAGAGGTAAACTGCTAGCGGTTAATGTCTCGGCATGGTGGATAGGCTCTGCGGTGGCATATTTCGTTGGCTTCCTTCTCCTTCCGCTTGGCAATGAGTCATGGAGATGGATGTTTGCAATAGGGATAATTCCCGCAGTTCTGGTTCTGATATTCAGGTGGTCGGTTCCAGAATCTGCAAGATGGCTCGCTAATGCAGGAAAGATAAAGGAAGCGCAGGATGTTGAAAAACAGATATCTGGATCTTCTGACGTTATCAGTGTGAAGCGCAGGAAGTCATCGGTAAAAGACCTGTTTTCTCCACGCTATATCAGGGCCACTCTGTTCGTCGCAATATTCTGGTTCTCATACGACGTAGCATTCTATGGTATTGGATTGTTTAACCCGACGATCCTTGGAATCTTCGGACTCAGCAAATCTAATGCCATACTCGGTTCTGCCATTTTCTCCCTTTTTGCAGTTCTTGGCAGTTTCCTGTGCATAGCTTTCATAGACAGGCTTGGCAGGAAAATGATAACCATGATAGGCTTTGCTGGGATGTCTTTCAGCTTGCTTATACTCTCCATTATAGCCTTTGTACTTCCAAAGTCCGCTTTTTCAGTGGGATATGCAGCAGTACTGGTTCTCACCATGTTCGTGATCTTCGAGGTGACACAGACACTTGGCCCCGGCGGAACGGATTTTGTGTATCCACAGGAGATTTTCCCAACTTCCATAAGGGCTACGGGCCAGGGATTCGGCACGTCGTTCAGCAGGATAGGGGCGATTCTTGGGTTAACCGTGTTTCCAATACTGGTTAGCGTGTCCGGACTTGGCCTGGGACTTCTTTTCTTCTTTGCCTTCTCAGTTATAGGGTTGCTCGCAACGCTGTTCCTTGGGATTGAAACTATGGGAAAGAGCCTGGAAGAGATAAATGAAGATTCCTCGCCGCTGAACTGAACTGCATGACGCAACTAACTTCCATTGATATACTGGGCAGGTGGAGTTCCAATACGGTCAGAGATGAGAGGACATCCTCCCTGCTCATAAACAGGAACCTTCTCGTTGAGTGCGGTCCTCATACTGTCGAGGCGATGCTTAACCGGAATCTTGACCCTCTGATCGTCGATTCCGTTGCAATAACACACATGCATCTGGATCATTACGTTGGTCTTGCTGAATTTCTTTGGTACAGGGCCATATACGCCCCGGGTCTGCCAGTCATCGTGCTTGGCCCCAGTGGAATTGGCCGGAATACCATGACACTTCTGAAGAGTGTTAAGACTCCTGAATCCTTTGATATAAAGGTAGAGTATCGTGAAGACACTGGATTCGGTGACGTTACACCCTTCAGAGCAAATCATGTGATTGATGATAATGGCTACAGGATTGAGTTCGCCAAAAGTGTCCTTTTCTATAGTGGTGACACCGCCTATTCTGAAAACGTTGTAAGGGGGGCTGAAAATGCAGACTACCTATTCCACGAGATGACCTACACAGATGAAAAGAGGAAAGAGGCAGATTTCTGGAAACATTCCACCTATTCTGATACCATCAGGGCTTTCACTGAGAGCCATGCAAAGAAGCTCGTCCCTGTTCATCTTACACCTCCAACTCTTGACCTAGTTACAAAGCTCTCTAGCAAAGAAAGGAACATAAGGCTTCCCGTGGATGGGAAGTTCACTTTCTAGTTCCCAACCTATTAAGAACAATCAGTCCAACTGATCCGACATCCCTTCTGGCCCTAATGTCTTAGTTATTGCCTTAAAATTTCCATTATTTGAAAGGGATATGTTTTGATTCAGTAATGTATATGTGCTAAAACCAGATGACATAATAAGGGAAAGAGGTGACGCTGCGTTAACTCCTTCCTCAGCGATGTGATAG
>JAJYRT010000031.1 GCA_021793945.1 Thermoplasmata archaeon | reverse complement strand
GATCGACAGGACACATGATATTCCAGAGGAGGAAAGACCGTATTGAGACCTCGGGGTTCTGCAAGGGGCTGCTTCACAACCTGATGCTTGTGAACGGATAGGGGAGACACTTATGTCCCAGAATCCCAAAAGAGGTAAAATTTATATAAAGAACATATGTGTGCTCAATAATGGCCAGCAAAGCAATAGTTCTGCTTGCAACAGCCTTCGCCGTGATTGGTTTTTTGGGAATTTATGTTCCTGCAGCGGCAGGCGCGAATAGTGGTTTTGCAATAACGGAAGTGGCAGTGGCCCATGGAACAGCACCATGGTTCCTGACGTCGCACCATCCTAAGGGTGGCGGTGGCGGAGGAACCCCGTCTGCACCGACGACATACCCGGGGTACATTCCCATACAGATATGGGGGGCTTACCAGTACACTTCAAATGGGGCATATAACTCCAACTATGGTTCCGGTGAAACAATTGCAATAATTGACGCATACGGAAGCCCATCCATCACCACAGATGTAGCTGCGTTCGACAGCGCTTTCAACCTGCCTGCAATCAACCTCCAGGTATTGCATCCTTTTGGGAAAGTTTCCAGGAACGCCGGTTGGGCGCTTGAAACCTCTCTTGACGTAGAGTGGGCCCATTCAATGGCACCGGGCGCCAAGATCGTCTTGATCGAGACCCCGTCAGCTTCAGACACATATCTCATAAACGATGCTGTCAACTATGCTGTTAACACGACTCACGCCAACGTAATTTCCATGTCATGGGGCCAGGCAGAGAGCTCAATGACGGCAGCCAACCTGGCAGCTGAGCATGATGTCTTCAACTACGCCGCAAGCCATGGAGTGATACTGGTGGGGGCATCCGGAGATAACGGAGCTAACGACGGAACCTCGTCGCCGACAGTGGACTACCCATCTGCAGATCCTGCAGTAGTGGGCGCCGGAGGGACTTCCCTGGTAATCAAGAACCCTACTTCCACGGGGGGAAGCTGGGGTACTGAGTATGCGTGGAACAGTTCAGGAGGAGGAGTCAGTTCCTACTTCAGTGAGCCGTCATACCAGTCAAGCAATGGCATCACACTTGCAGGAAGAGGCGTGCCAGACGTTTCATACGATGCAAACCCCAATACTGGCGTCTGGGTCTATGATACGACAATTTACCAGGGACAGAGCGGATGGATCCAGGTAGGAGGTACAAGTGCGGCGGCTCCCCAGTGGGCAGCCATATTCGCCGATGCACAGGGCATTGACGGGTCCGCATCCCTCAATGGAAACACCGTGCACGCACTTCTTTATGGAATTTACAGCAGTAGCAACTATGCAAAAGCCTTCCACGATATTACCATTGGAAACAATGGTGCATACTCTGCAACTGTTGGATACGATGAAGTGACAGGAATAGGCAGTCCCATAGTTTACAACCTTATCCCGCTGCTTTAAACCTTTTGCTTCACCATTTTATTTTTTTCTCATTTTCCTGGGGCTGTTCACTTATTCTTTCTCTTTAAATAAAAACAGGAGAAAAAGGGACATCGGAAAGGATTCACCGCTGATAGGTGTGGTACTCGGTCTTCCAGATGCTTCGAACCTCTGCCAGTTCCCAGAAAGACAGTATTTCCATTGACCCTTTTCATAGATAACCCACACAAAAGTCCGATGAACCTGAAAACATAAGACTTACACCGCCACACATCCCACCCGGGAAAGAAGCAAGCATGAAGGCCAACGCCAATCCCCCCAACCCATTAAAATTAGGTGCTCCTCTTCCTTATCAGTAAGGTAGTATTGTCAAATAGATTCTTAAGATTATCAATAGGTGAACCAATATGGTGTTCATAGATGATCTTGGGCTTGAGTTTTTCACGATGGCACTGGCAATGGTACTCCCAGCATATATGATAACAGCAGCCTATTTTTACCACAGGAAGTTGCCTATGGAAAAGGTATCCGAAATAGTTCGAGGAAGTGGTTTTCCACTTCTTGCGCTGGGCGCCTTCATGTTCATACTTGGAGTGTGGTCAGAACTGACGTGGCCGTTTCCAGCGAAACCGTATCCATCGGCTCCTAGCGTCAACTTCTCACCCTACAACATTCTTTTCGGCGATCCATACATGATACTTTCAATACTTATCGTGGGAGTTTCCCTTTCTCTCGTAATGAACAAGAAACTCCAGTTCATTGGGGTTCTCGGGTTCTTCTCGGGGATACTGGCAATCTTCTACGGGTATCAGGCTTACATAGATTCATTCACAAAGTCTCCACTGGAAGCCTTCTTTCTTTACATTGCGTTCGGGGTCGTAGGCATTCTCTCCCTTCCCGCCACACTTATATTTGACTCTGTGGAAGAGAACAAGAAGACAAAAACAACACCCATTGAGACCATTTTCCTCTTTCTCTTCTGGCTGGGATTGATCGCCGCGGCACTGGCAAGTGGATACATGGTGCTCAACGCAATACCCGGCCATCTTCTGAAGACGCCATAACCCGGCTCAACTTTATCTATTTTATTTTTCTTTTTCTTGCGATCGTCTGTCGCAGGACAAGAAATCTAAACGGATGCGCAACCATTAACTCACATAACTGGATCGAACTGCGTGGTTCTGGACGCACTTTATCACAACAGGCAGGGTTTCCTGAAAATGAGCAGGGGAGATCTGGAGGGGGCACTCAAGGAATTCGAGGAGGCCATGGCTATGGAACCCTCGAACATGAGTTTCAGGAGCAGCAGGATCAGATGCCTCAGGAAGCTGGGAAGGGCAAATGAAGCTCTGGAAGAGGCAATGAAGCTAAACCTTGAAAGACCAAACGATCTGGAAACTTCTCTGGTATTGTTCGAACTTCAGGAAGAGACAGAACGGTATTATGATGCGCTCAAGACTCTTGACACATTGATCGAGAAAGATCCATTTGATCCGGAACTGCACTGGAAGAAGGCAGAATTCCTGGCGAGACATGAGAATGAGGGAGGGGCGATGCACGAAATTGAGGAGTGCGTGAAAATAGATCCGGAGAATCCAAGATACCTCTATGCAAGATCGGAAATGCTCCTGGCTCTTGAAAGGCCGGAGGAAGCGGCTGGCAATTATGACCGACTGATCTCCCTTGACCCGTACGATCCGGAACCCTACTATCAGAAGGGAAACATACTGGTAGATCTGGATCGACCGCTGGAAGCCGAGAAGTACTTCTTGAAATTAGTGGAGTTGAGGCCGCACCAGATCAACTCATACCAGGTCCTCGCCCAGTTTTATGAGACCTTTGACAGGTATGGCGATGCCCTTGAATGCTACAGCTCCATGATAAGGCTAGACCCAAGGAAGGCAAACCTCTATTTTGACAGGGGATCCATTTATGAGGGCACTGGGAAATATGACGAGGCCTTGCAGGACTACAGCGAAGCTCTCAGGCTTGAGCCGGAAAATGTTGAGTATTCATTGAGGGCTTCAAGATTGAAGGAAAGACGTCAGGCAGACGAGTGACGCGGCCTGAGAGAAGAGAGCGCCCCCGCTGCCAGAAGGAGTATTACGGACACAAGAAACGCAGATTTTATTCCGGCGAGGAACGAAACCTGCAGCGAGCCGATCACGTTTCCTGTTCCGAGAAATACCTCGAAAGCCATTTTCCTGCCTATTGTGGAAGCGGCGACGGAAATCGCCAGAACATAGCTGGCCAGTGTCCCAACGTTCGACAGCGTCCTTGAAAGCCCAGATATGGATCCATACGTTCCCTGCGGGGCCCCTCCCATAATGGAACTGTTATTGGCTGGCCAGAACATGGAACCACCAACTCCGCCAATGAGCGAAGCAGTCACGATGTAGTAATCCTGCGTATTTGCCTGCAGGAACATGTAAAGAGTCACAGACACCATTATGAGGACAATACCTGTTGTGGCAACTACACGCTGGCCGATCCTGTCAGAAAACCTTCCCATGGAAGGCGCAAGGAAACTGGCAACCACATAGCCGGGGACCAGCAGGAGGGAAGAGTAGAGGGGAGTGTAGCCCCTTATGCCCTGGAGGTAGAGTATCAGGACAAAGATTACTGACAGGTAGCCTGCTGCCTGAAGAAAAGACGAGAAGAGGGGAACCCCAAGAGCCCTGGTCAGGAGTGGCTCTATTCGAACTATCGGGTTGCTGGATCTTTTCTCGACGTACACAAAGGGCACTATCAGGAAAAGAGCGACCAGGATGTAGAGTGTTTCCAAGAACGAGAAGCCGGAACTGACTATCTGGGTTGCTGCATATACCAGCAGAAGAAGCAGAGAGGCGAGAATCACCATACCAGGATAGTCCAGTTCCGGAATCTTTCCATGTTCATGCCTGAGGGTTATTCTTGCCAGGAAGACTCCAACGATTCCAACAGGAATGTTGATAAAAAATATGTATCTCCAGCCGAGGAAGGTGGTTATCACTCCTCCCAGAACAATCCCAAGGGTGCCCCCGACATTCCAGCCCAAGGTCGTGAATCCGAATGCCTTGCCCCTTTCCCTGGGAGGGAAGGCATCTGCGATCAATGCGGAAGAACTTGACTGCAGCATCGCTGCACCAAACCCCTGGAGAACCCTGAAGGAAACAAGCTCAATCATTGTTTCAGAAATGCCGCACAAGAAAGAACCCACTGTAAACACCGCAAATCCAGCAGTAAAAATGGAGCCTCTCCCAAATGCATCCCCCAGGGATCCGATCTGAGTGGTAAAGACTGCCACAACGAGAAGATAGCCTATGATCGTCCATATTGCCAGAAGTAGCGACGAGGTGAGATCCATGACAATAGTGGGAAGAGCGAGGATCACGATGGTAGTGTCAATCGCACTCATGAGCGTTCCAAGGACAACCGCTGCCAGAATCTCGATCTGTCTTCTATCCAAGTAATGGGAAATTTGGGCCGGGTTAAATATGTTTGAGGAACTCCGAGTTGTTGCAAGGTTATATACAGCGCATGCAACTAATGGGGAGGATCGGAATGGACAAAGGCGGAAACAACCTGTTTGTCATAGCCCATCGCGGAGGGGCAGAACTCTTCTTTGAGAATACCCTGACCGCCTTCAGAAAGGCGGAGGAACTTGGAGTGGACGCAATAGAATGTGATGTTCACCTTACAAGAGATAACCACCTGGTTGTCATGCATGATCCTGACCTCAAGAGGGTAGCAGGAATTGAAAGGAACGTTTCAGAAATGACTTTGCAGGAAATCCGTGAAGTCAAGCTGGAAAATGGAGAAGGCATCCCGACACTGGAGGAAGCAATTGAAGCCGTGGGCATTTCCCTGATAGTTGAACTGAAAAGTTACGAAACACTCATGGAAATCGCCAGGCTTCTTCACGAAAGGCCAGAGTTGAAGGCGAGGATCATTGTGATCTGCTTCGATCACAGGGCGATCCTGAAACTCAACGAGAGGTTCCCGGGCCTAAATACCAGCGCACTTCTTGGGGGATTTCCAGTGGATCCGGCATCAGTTGCAACTTCGTGCAGGACAGACACTCTTGCACTTTACTACGAGGGACTGGATCGAAACTACGTTGAATCATGCCATAGTGCTGGCGTGAAGGTCTCAGTGTGGACGCCAAACACAGAGGCAGAGATCAGGAGATTAGTGGACATCGGGGTTGACGCCATAGCCTCGGACCGTCCGGACATAGTCCTCAAGGTTCTCGGTAGAAAATAATCAGGAACCTTCTCCCGAGATTTCTTCCAGGGATTTTCCTTTCGGCTCCACAACATAAGCTATTGTAACAGCCAGGCCAATCGAGGAGAGAACTGCCAGGTATAACATTCCACCGCCGAAACCAGCCGTTCCCACAATAAATGAAAAAGAAAAGATTCCTGCAAGAGCCCCTATCCTGCTGACCGTTGTACCCAATCCCTGAGCCGTGGCCCTGATGCTTGTTGGGAAAAGCTCCTGAGGATATACTGTACTTGTTATGCCCGGACCGAATTCCTGGCTGATCTCAAAGAGTACGAGAAGTATCACCACCGGAATAAGGCCGAAGGAGAGATTCAGGAACAGCGAGGCTATGAAAAGGGTTATAACCATGCCAAGAAACCCCACCATGGTGACGAACCTTCTTCCGGCAATGTCTATGGCGAAGAATGTGAGAATCGCCCCAATTATTGCAAGGATTGCTATCAGGGCTGCAGTGCCCGACGCCTGTCCATAGCTGAGGTTGAAGACAGACTGCAGGATCGTGGGCCCCTCAAGCGCGATGGCATATGTTACGGCGTCCAGAATGAACCAGAATGAACAAATGAATAGGGTTGCGGTAAGAAACTTTCCTCTGAAGAGGTCCCTCAAGGTTACCCTGGCGGCTGCGGGAATCTCCTCAATACCAGTCTCTCCGACCACAGTTTTCAGGGATTTCCTGGCTTCCTCCCCCATTCCCTTTTCCAGGAGCCATCTGGGGGATTCAGGTATTGAGGCCCTGAGAATGAGCACAAGCAATGCTGGAATTATTCCCAGAAGCAACATGAGTCTCCATCCAAGGTCCCCAAGCGGGGAGAGGAAATAACCTGCAAGGTAAGAAAATGCAGCGCCCACGAACCATGCTACCCCGTTCACGGTAAGGAGCTTGCCTCTCTGCTTAGTGGGGGCGTACTCAGCAATGATGGTTGGGCTTATCGCATAGTCCGCGCCTATGGCAAGCCCCAGCAGAAGCCTGAAAACGAGCAATTCAGTAAAGGTTGCTGCAACGGCAGTAAGTATTGTGAAAACGATAAAGAAAACCATATCCCACATGTAGATTGATTTCCTGCCGTCCCTGTCAGTCAGGTATCCGCCTATCACTCCGCCGAACACCATGCCGAGAAGAGTCGATCCAAGAAGGAGCGTCTGATCAAGCGAACTCAGGGAAAACTCGGGAGCAATCAGGAGTATCGCCACTGAAATGATGGCCAGATCATATCCGTCCAGGAAGTTCCCGCCGGAAGACAGTGCGGTTATTTTCAGGTGAACCCTTCTTATCCTGCTTTCATCCAGGGAACTGAACACGTGATTGGCATCATCTATGTGTTATTAACAGACACCTTAATACAATATATAGTGGCATTGAGATGTACCAACCACCTTCCCGCCCAAAGCCCTTATCCCTTGAATGACTGACTCCAGCAAGATGGACAGGTTCGTATTCAGGGGATCAGCGGGTCCAATGTCATACCTCACCAGGCCAGGTGAAACAAACCTGATATTGATTCATGGTTTCACTGCATCAGCAGAGATCTGGAGGGACCTCATTGAATACCTTGATCCTTCATTCGGAGTTACCTGCGTGGACCTTTTCGGGCATGGGGAGTCTCCCATTCCTGAGGGCGGCATGCAGGGTCTGACCATAGGAGAGGCCCTGAGATTCCAGTGCAGCGCAATAAACGAACTGCTGGAACACCTGGAAATAACGAAATATGTCTCCATAGGAAGCTCAATGGGAGGATGGCTTTCCCTGGAACTGGCATCCAGGTTTCGCAGACCTGAAAAAGCAGTGCTCATAGATCCAGCCGGCATTGTCCCCATCTCTGACAACAGGTTCTCGGAAGGACTTGGCAACCTGGTCGCCGAATTCTCCAAGGAAAAGGGGAAATTTGCTGAAATCTTGTCAGGAATAATGCTTAATGCTTCTCCAGAGGACTTCCAGATGGACGGACGAATCCTGGAAGGCATAAAATTCCCCGTTTCGGTTATATGGGGAGGTAACGACGAGATCCTGGACGCTGAATCAGGGAGAGCTTTTGCAGGAAGAATTGTCGGCGGGCAGTTTCACCTGATAGGGGGTGCGGAGCATGTGCCTTTCAGATCCCATCCCAGAGAGGTTGCAGAGCTGATAAACAGGTTCGTCCTGAAAGGGGAGTAAAGATGGAATTCACGAACAAAAGGTTAAACAACCATTGTCAATACATGTGAGTCAGCCATGAACCTGCCTTTGTACGCTCTTAGGAGAGCCCTGGTGTTCGTACCGAGCCTTATCCTGCTAACAATGATCGTATTTTCCCTCTCCTGGCTGATGCCTCATTATTACTACATACTTCCGCTCACATATGGGAGCTTCGTTCCATTGACAAGCACGGTGATTTCGAATGACCTGCAGGCAATGAATATTTTCCCTTCCAATCCCGCACTCACATACCTGTACTACCTCAAGGGAATCTTCACCGGTAACTGGGGACTTGCGGTCGGCGGGCTGGACGTGCCTTTCCCATTCACTGGAAATGTTTACAGCCATATCGGCTTTTTCCTGGATAACAGCCTGCAACTCATACTTGCATCTTTCCTTGTTTCGGTCTTTGTTGCTATTGCGCTGGGAAGTTACGCGTCAAGGCACAGGGGCGGGGCAATCTTTTATGTGGCCAGGTTCATCTCATATTCCGGTTTTTCAGCTCCCGCCATTTGGGTTGCACCCCTACTGGTGATGATATTTGGAAGGGGGGTAGGAATCCCGGTAATATCAGTCTTCCCCATAAGCGGCAGGGGCGTGACACCAAGCAATTACCCCGGTTTCATGAATTCCATGGGGATAAGTTCCCCAACCGGCATACTGATCGTCGATACCATATACTGGCAGGACTGGCCACTCCTTGCTTCAGAACTGATGCACATGGTGCTTCCCATTACCACCATTTCCTATGGAGTTATCGCAGGTCTCCTGAGGTTCTATATGCTGGGAATAGACGAGGAGATAAACAAGGAATACGTTGCTGCTGCGAGGTCACGAGGGATCCAGGAACGCGACATATACCGGAAACACATCAGGAAGACAGCACTGGTCCACACGGTACCCCAGGTTGGACTTGTAACGACCAACATGATACTAGGGTTGATCGTTGCCGAGAACTTCTTTTCTTATTACGGGCTTGGAGAACTTCTTCTGCAGAGTTTTGTCGTGGGGGCATACATTCCAATGGTTGAGATCTGGCCCCTTATGGCAACAGTCCTCATATTCGGAATCATGGTGCTTCTTTCAAGCTTTATCGCGGACTTGCTGCAAGCGTACGTGGACCCGAGGACCCGGCTTTCATAAGTTACTGCTTATATTCCCATCATGCTGCGCCTTCTCGGGTTGAGGTACTGAATCAGCCCCTCCGCCAGAAGGTTCAACCCTATGACGAGTATCACCAGGAAGGTACCGGGCACCACAATTGGCCACCAGTAACCTTCAACCAGCAATAAGGTAGTGGGGGTGGGGTAGACATGGAATACGGGATATGCGAGATACTGGTATCCTGTCATTAGGCTGCCCAGTTCCGGTAGTGTAGAGAGCCCAGGATCGAGCGGGAAGAAGAAAAATTCAAATGTCACCAGCATCACAAGCACATTTGCAATGGAAATCGGGATCTGGGCAATGATTGGGGAGAACGCATTTGGCATCACATGGGAGACAATGACCCTGATCCTTGAACAACCATTTGCCACTGCCGCCTCAACGAAGTAAGACCCCCTTATGAGCATAGCCTGTGTCCTGGAAATGCGGGCAAAACTTGCCCAGGTAATCACAGCAAGCCCCATGACAACTTCGAAGGGTGAGAGATTATTCACCAATCCGGGAGAATTAAGTACACCGGCGCTGATCTCCTGCTGAGCCCCGGTGGCGAGGAGTGAAAACGTTATCAGGATAACTATGCCAGGTATGCTCAGGAAAGCGTCTACCACCCTCATGAGCACCTCATCTGCCTTACCTCCATGAAATCCTATCAGAGACCCGGCAAGGAACCCGATTACCAGAGAAACCAGGACTACAGCCACGGAGTACAGAAGATCATACCTGAGTGACTCTAGCATCAGGGGAAGTATTGGAAGGTTGTAGTTTGTGGTTCCGAGCCAGTACCACCAGGAACCGCCGAAATTGAAGTAGCTTGGGAGTTTATCGGCATTCGCATAGTTCACGGTTGTGAAGGATATAGGATTGCTGGGGTTGCTTACACCAAGATACTGTGGGATAACAACATCCAGCAGCGCTATGAAGAAGTAGGCAAAGGTGACAAGGAGACCCGCGAGGGCAACCCGGTTTCGAGACATGGCCCTGAAGAATGAAATGGTGGATTCCGCGATCCTGCCCATTACCCTTTCCAGAGCACCTGGCGGTGAAATCTGCCTGTTGCCCTCTGGAACCGCCAACTCAGGTTCTGTCATGTCAGATGGCTTTATCTCCTTGTTGAATTTAAAGAGTTGCCGGAATGCGAAGCCGGGTCAGCATCCACATGACTTAAGTAAGCCAATGAACTTTTAACGGCATGGTCGAGATTGTAACGGAGGATGCGACCTTCAAGGGTCATGACGGGCATGAAATGGAACTCTATGTGGCAAGGCCCGATAGCGGGAAACACCCAGCAATAATCGTGATACACGAGGTATTCGGGCTGAACGAAAACATAAGGGACATCACCAGAAGGTTTGCCAGGGAAGGATACACGGTTTTCGCCCCAAATCTCTATTCCCGCAAGAAAGATGTGCTGAACGAGAAAAACCTCGAAGAAGGCATGAAAGCTTTTCTGTCCCTTTCCCCAGAGAGGTTGCAGAGCTGATAAACAGGTTCGTCCTGAAAGGGGAGTAAAGATGGAATTCACGAACAAAAGGTTAAACAACCATTGTCAATACATGTGAGTCAGCCATGAACCTGCCTTTGTACGCTCTTAGGAGAGCCCTGGTGTTCGTACCGAGCCTTATCCTGCTAACAATGATCGTATTTTCCCTCTCCTGGCTGATGCCTCATTATTACTACATACTTCCGCTCACATATGGGAGCTTCGTTCCATTGACAAGCACGGTGATTTCGAATGACCTGCAGGCAATGAATATTTTCCCTTCCAATCCCGCACTCACATACCTGTACTACCTCAAGGGAATCTTCACCGGTAACTGGGGACTTGCGGTCGGCGGGCTGGACGTGCCTTTCCCATTCACTGGAAATGTTTACAGCCATATCGGCTTTTTCCTGGATAACAGCCTGCAACTCATACTTGCATCTTTCCTTGTTTCGGTCTTTGTTGCTATTGCGCTGGGAAGTTACGCGTCAAGGCACAGGGGCGGGGCAATCTTTTATGTGGCCAGGTTCATCTCATATTCCGGTTTTTCAGCTCCCGCCATTTGGGTTGCACCCCTACTGGTGATGATATTTGGAAGGGGGGTAGGAATCCCGGTAATATCAGTCTTCCCCATAAGCGGCAGGGGCGTGACACCAAGCAATTACCCCGGTTTCATGAATTCCATGGGGATAAGTTCCCCAACCGGCATACTGATCGTCGATACCATATACTGGCAGGACTGGCCACTCCTTGCTTCAGAACTGATGCACATGGTGCTTCCCATTACCACCATTTCCTATGGAGTTATCGCAGGTCTCCTGAGGTTCTATATGCTGGGAATAGACGAGGAGATAAACAAGGAATACGTTGCTGCTGCGAGGTCACGAGGGATCCAGGAACGCGACATATACCGGAAACACATCAGGAAGACAGCACTGGTCCACACGGTACCCCAGGTTGGACTTGTAACGACCAACATGATACTAGGGTTGATCGTTGCCGAGAACTTCTTTTCTTATTACGGGCTTGGAGAACTTCTTCTGCAGAGTTTTGTCGTGGGGGCATACATTCCAATGGTTGAGATCTGGCCCCTTATGGCAACAGTCCTCATATTCGGAATCATGGTGCTTCTTTCAAGCTTTATCGCGGACTTGCTGCAAGCGTACGTGGACCCGAGGACCCGGCTTTCATAAGTTACTGCTTATATTCCCATCATGCTGCGCCTTCTCGGGTTGAGGTACTGAATCAGCCCCTCCGCCAGAAGGTTCAACCCTATGACGAGTATCACCAGGAAGGTACCGGGCACCACAATTGGCCACCAGTAACCTTCAACCAGCAATAAGGTAGTGGGGGTGGGGTAGACATGGAATACGGGATATGCGAGATACTGGTATCCTGTCATTAGGCTGCCCAGTTCCGGTAGTGTAGAGAGCCCAGGATCGAGCGGGAAGAAGAAAAATTCAAATGTCACCAGCATCACAAGCACATTTGCAATGGAAATCGGGATCTGGGCAATGATTGGGGAGAACGCATTTGGCATCACATGGGAGACAATGACCCTGATCCTTGAACAACCATTTGCCACTGCCGCCTCAACGAAGTAAGACCCCCTTATGAGCATAGCCTGTGTCCTGGAAATGCGGGCAAAACTTGCCCAGGTAATCACAGCAAGCCCCATGACAACTTCGAAGGGTGAGAGATTATTCACCAATCCGGGAGAATTAAGTACACCGGCGCTGATCTCCTGCTGAGCCCCGGTGGCGAGGAGTGAAAACGTTATCAGGATAACTATGCCAGGTATGCTCAGGAAAGCGTCTACCACCCTCATGAGCACCTCATCTGCCTTACCTCCATGAAATCCTATCAGAGACCCGGCAAGGAACCCGATTACCAGAGAAACCAGGACTACAGCCACGGAGTACAGAAGATCATACCTGAGTGACTCTAGCATCAGGGGAAGTATTGGAAGGTTGTAGTTTGTGGTTCCGAGCCAGTACCACCAGGAACCGCCGAAATTGAAGTAGCTTGGGAGTTTATCGGCATTCGCATAGTTCACGGTTGTGAAGGATATAGGATTGCTGGGGTTGCTTACACCAAGATACTGTGGGATAACAACATCCAGCAGCGCTATGAAGAAGTAGGCAAAGGTGACAAGGAGACCCGCGAGGGCAACCCGGTTTCGAGACATGGCCCTGAAGAATGAAATGGTGGATTCCGCGATCCTGCCCATTACCCTTTCCAGAGCACCTGGCGGTGAAATCTGCCTGTTGCCCTCTGGAACCGCCAACTCAGGTTCTGTCATGTCAGATGGCTTTATCTCCTTGTTGAATTTAAAGAGTTGCCGGAATGCGAAGCCGGGTCAGCATCCACATGACTTAAGTAAGCCAATGAACTTTTAACGGCATGGTCGAGATTGTAACGGAGGATGCGACCTTCAAGGGTCATGACGGGCATGAAATGGAACTCTATGTGGCAAGGCCCGATAGCGGGAAACACCCAGCAATAATCGTGATACACGAGGTATTCGGGCTGAACGAAAACATAAGGGACATCACCAGAAGGTTTGCCAGGGAAGGATACACGGTTTTCGCCCCAAATCTCTATTCCCGCAAGAAAGATGTGCTGAACGAGAAAAACCTCGAAGAAGGCATGAAAGCTTTTCTGTCCCTTTCCCCAGAGAGGAGGGGAGACAAGGAGGCAATCGCGGAGGCGACTTCCTCGTTGAGCGAGAACTCTAGAAAAGCCGTGGAAATAGTCTTCTCTGGACGCGGATTGCTTGAGGACGAGATGACCAGGGACCTGTTGGCGCTTTACGCCCACGCAAACTCATCGGAACATGTTCTGAGGGACAGCATAGGAGCAACCGGGTTCTGTCTGGGTGGAGGAATGGCGTTCGAGTTTGCCTGCGCATCCCCGCTGAAGTCTGTATTCGTGTTCTACGGGAGAAATCCAAGCCTGATTGACAAGATTTCTGGCATGACGGCAAGTTACTTTGCCGTATATGCAGGAGAGGACCCCGGAATTGACGCGGGGCTCCCCGATCTTGCAGCGGCAATGTTCCGGCTGAAGAAGAATTTTGGAATGAAAATGTACGCTGGCGTTCTCCATGGGTTCTTCAACGATACGAGACAGTCATTCAACAAAGAGGCAGCCGAGGATGCCTGGAAGCTGGCACTGCATCACTTTGGAAGCACGCTGGGGAGATGAGTGGGATGGCAGAGGAGGAAAGAATGGATCCATTGCAGGCGTGTTTCCTGAATTATGCAATCACTCTTGAGGAGGCAGACAGGAGGAAACTCAGGGGGATACAGTAAACCCCTCCAGGGAGCCTGGAAGTCCTACTGGGAACTATCTGTTGGCTCAGCCGAGGCATCCAGCCCATGGACGTATTTCTTCCCCCGCATGAATGATGCGGCAGCCGCCAGAACTGACAGGGCAGCCCCCACGAGGAAAGACAGGCTCAATGCGGACATGAATGGCGGTGCAAGGGCATTGGGAAACCAGGACTTTCCAGTTATTGTGCTGTACCACGCGGTAGTGCCGTATCCGGCAAAATAGGACGGATATAGGTTGGAAAGCTGCTGCACAACGGTCTGCATAGGGTTGTATCCCAGAAACATTGAGAAGAGGGCTGCAGTCGGAGAAGCCCCTATTGCACCGTCGATCATCGGAGAAATGCCTGCAGGAACGCCCGCTGTAGCCAGTGGCCCCAGCATGCTTCCAGACAGGTTGGACGAGAGCGAGGCAATCACGAGAGTGAAGAACAGGCCAAGGCTGGCTGTCTGGCCCACGTTCATGATTGTGGCTCGCATTCCCGAGGCCACCCCTCTTTCTTCAGGCGGAACGGAATTCATTATGGCAGCAGTGTTAGGAGCTGCAAACATTCCGCTTCCGGCTCCAAGCATGAAAAGTATCAGGGCGAATTCCCAGTAATTGAAGCCATAGGGCAGACTGGAAAGGAGAAGGAAAGACACCGCAGCAATAACCATGCCAAGAGATCCCAGTTCCTTTGCGCCGTACCTGTCAGAAAGCCATCCGCTGAGGGGGCCCGTAGCAAAGAATCCAACGGTCATGGGGAGCATCGCCACCCCGGCCCAGAACGGCGTTGAACTGTAAGAGTAGCCATGCAGGGGGAGCCAGATTCCCTGCAGCAGAATGATCAGCATGAGCATCACTCCTCCCCTGCCTATGGAGGCCATGAAACTGGCAAGATTCCCCATCCCGAAGGCCCTTATCTTGAAGAGGGACATATGAAACATTGGGTCCCTGACCTTTGCCTCCACAAATGGGAATGCAACCAGGAGGATGCTGCCCAGCACCAAGGACAGTATGACCCATGGGTTTTCCCATCCCATGGGGGAGCCATCATAGTTTATGAGACCATATGTGACTCCGATAAGGAGGAGCGTAAGGCCCCCCGCAAAAGAGAGGTTACCGAAATAGTCGATGTGCCTCTGCACTTTCTTCACGGAAATGTCCTTCAGCCTGATTATGGACCACACACTTCCAAGCGCGCCGAACGGTACACTTACGAGGAATACCAGCCTCCAGTTGATTACGGAAAGGATCCCCCCGATCACGAGACCAATGAATGAGCCGGCGAGTGCGGCAACCTGGTTCAGCCCAAGAGCCATTCCTCTCTCATCCGCCGGGAAAGCATCAGTCAGAATGGCTGCAGAATTAGAAAAGAGAAATGCAGCGCCTACGCCCTGGAATAACCTGAATATGATTAACTCGTCAGCGCCAAGGATCCCTGTGCTTGGTGTCAGGAACAGAAGCAATGAGCCCACCGTGAATACGACGAATCCGAGGTTGAAGAGCCTGGTTCTTCCAAACATGTCGGATAGCTTTCCAAATGTGACAAGTAGTGTAGCTGTCACTATGTTGTAGCCCATCAGAATCCACAAAAGGTAGACGAAATTACCCGAAACATTGGGATCGAGGTTGATTCCCTTGAAAATCGTGGGCAAAGAAATCAGTATTATTGTGCCGTTGACCATGGCCATGAACACTCCAATTGTAGTGTTGGTCAGGGCGATCCACTTGTACTGAACCATTATCCTGCGGGTAGATTATCTCTGGATATATGGTTTTGGAAAGCGAACTTGAGAAGGCAAGCTACAGTGCGGGATTCTGGGACATAAGTGTCTCCCCTATCCGTTCACAAGCATCAGGTTGTGAAGCAGCCCCTTGCAGAACCCCGAGGTCTCAATACGGTCTTTCCTCCTCTGGAATATCATGTGTCCTGTCGATC
>JAJYRT010000030.1 GCA_021793945.1 Thermoplasmata archaeon | reverse complement strand
AGCCCGGAATCATATTCTTTCCTTTCTTCCCACCCTCTTCTATATCCCTTGTTCATGGCTTCCTGAATCATCTGCTCATCAGGTTTTTCTTTCTCCTGGTAATTATTACTCATGGCCGCTGAAGGGCCATGCCCCTACATAATCTCTTACCTTCAACAGAGAAATGAGAAAAAGAGATTACTTATAAAGTGCGGATATTACGGATTCCACAACCAACTAAAGTAAAATACTATTATAATACAATAACTGACTTCCAGAATTATGAGAATATTGGACGTAGTGCACGTAAGGGGAAGAGGCACATCTTTTAGAATTACATTACCTGTGAAGGTTGCTAGAAAGTTTGAATTGACTGATGACTACCTTCTTGTTTTTGGTGAAAAGGACCGGGAAATTGTGTTGAGAAAGATGAAGATGGAAGATACGCCTTAACATATTTTCATGGAAAAGTAAAAATACTAATGTGGTAATATAAAAGGGTGTACAAATACACCCCGATGTTTGAGAGTTTCAGGATTATCAAAAAATTCATACAAATCGTATCCGATAATCCAGGTATAGAGAATACCGTCACCCCATATTTCGAGGTGGGTCACAAAGATATTGATTCTGAGAAAAAGTACATTAAACAAATTGTTGACCTGAACTTTCCATCATACTTTCTTGATTATCGCTACTTTAGGCGGGAATCTGAATCGAATTTAGAAAAGGAGTGGGTTGTCAGCAATGATTTTAATATTTTTGATTATATAGACGAGAAACTCAAGACTACTGATGAAGAGAAAAGATCTGGAATTGGGATTTACAAGAACCTGATTCCTGTTATTAGCAGCCTTAAAAATAATGGCTCTTTAAATGGAGGTTTAGAGCATTATAGCCGCCTTTATGAGCTTGGGAGAAGACAGGGATATGAAGGGATTGGCGTGAGAATCTCCATCTCAGCAAGAATAAACTTAGAGAAGTCAGAATTATGGCCTTTTTTAAAAACTCTTAATGAATCAGATTTTCTACTGCTGGATTTAAGATCCACTATATCAGACTTTGATTTTGATTCTTACTTATATATTTTAACTAAACTCATTTCAAAAATCAAACTTCAAAACGGTAAGCCCAAGATAATATTGTTGAACCCAATTACTTGGATTGATTTAGGTAACGGAGTGAAAAATAAGAGAAACGTCGGACATGAACTAATTTTGAAAACCGGCGTTCATGGTTATGGAGATTACATGTCTGAATCTGAAACTCACCCAAGAAAGCGCTACAACAAGGAGAAACAACGGAACGGTTCGAAGATTTATTATTATGACTATCTCAAGGGAGTGACAGTATCATTCCCCTATGAAGGAAGAGAATTAGAGACCTTGAAAGAGTTTCGCAATAATAGTTATCTAATGGACCTTGAGATTTCACATAGTCCATATTGCAAGTACAGCAGGGAATTTCTTGAACTCCTAGATGGCTTGCCCAGTACAATTGATAAATTCAATAAAAGAAGGGTTGCAATTAAAGAGGGCCATTACTTAGTCTCAATTTACCTGGATGCGATTGGCACAACAGAAGAGATAAGGAATGAAATGGAGAGAAATGGACATAAGGTTTAGAACAAATTCCCAAGGTAATACTCTAAATCATTCTATTTTCTTCAACACAATCTTTCCATCTTCTTCATAGAATCCAATATTATCTGTTTTCTAGCTCAGAAATGGATTTTCTATTTCAGCATTACGTCAGTGTTGACTTTGTTTTTTCTATTCTCTCGCATTGTTTTTAGATTTTCATACATGGTAGAAAGCTCACTTTGGTCAATTCCTAATGCATCAAATATTATCACATCAATTTCACGCCTGATATCTGCCACATTGCGATCGAGGCGTGATTCCTTCCGCAACCTTTGAAATTGGTTGCTCAAAATCTTTCTGTCCTTTTGCCCTAGAAGTTTTGGATCGAGAATAGAGATATCCTCCAGATTGTGCTTCATTAACTCTAAAACTCCTTCACCATATCCAGATTTCCCAAGAACTTCCACGAAAAATTCCGTAACTGTTGAATTCAAAAGGGCCAAGAGCGGGAAAAGATCCTCCTCTTGATTAGGTCTTATCCAACAGAAATTCTGCGTTGTGTATATCGCGTCCCTATTCCACACCGCGAACCATCTATCCCATACAAGCACCGGCACCAATATTGGCTCAGGGGTCCTAGGCGTGAGTTCATACCACACTTTCTTGTCTTTCAATGCTGGCAAGTTTTGATAACCGGTGACAATCTTTCCTTTCTCGTGTCCTCTTGTTATTTCTATGTCTTTTCGTTCAGCGTTTTCAATGTATCGCTTCGCAAATGACCCGTAAAGCTTTCCTGTATCTCTGTTGACCATGAATAGATACTTTGCACAATCATCCCTAGTTACGTCAAGATGTTGGATTTCTCTCGTATTCAGGATTAGAGGCTTTAGGAATTCAGGTTCAATACCCAATCCTTCAGCCTGGTCTCTGCCAATTATGAAAAAGTCGTTGGAAAGAGTTACATATCCTATAGTAACGGCTGCAACGTCGGAGACTTTTGTCTTGATTTTTTCCTGCAACTTGTAAAATAAGGGCGGCGCCTTCAGATAATGGCCCCACTTATCCTCTCTTCTTAGTTTATTTTGTGGAACTGCCACTATTCCCAGGGTATCATCCTCATAAGAAGACCTTGCCCGTTCGATATAGTTTAGCAAAACGTCAGAACTTAACGTCTTCTTCACCCTCACAAATTTTGTCACATTACTATCCCGTAATGAAGCTTTTCCTTTTCCCGTGGCCTTTTCTAGTAAGACGACTACAGTATTTACTGAGGCATCCGAAAATACTCTCTTGTCAAAATCAAGAATAGCAATTATCCTGAAATTCTCCAGGAGAAATTTTTGTAAATAATGACCATACTTGACATCCAGCCACGAATTATAAACTATGAACCCCATCAACCCACCTTCCTTAAGAAAATGGGTGCTATGGGTGAAGAAGTATGCGTATATGCCAGCTTCTGAACTCATATCATATTTCTTTGTTGAATACGACCTACCTTTCTTCCTAGTTGTTTTAGGTTCAAAAAATGTGAGGGCGTTTTCCCTGATTGAATCAATGTAATTCTTGTCACCGATTTCATCCTGTCTTGTATAGGGCGGATTGGCTACAATGGAGTCAAATAAGACGGGTAATAAGTAGGAACTTGTTTTTGTGTTTGCTATTGATACTGCTTCATGTTCTATTCCTATTTGCGCCTGCAGTGCGGGGATCCTGAAAAAGTCGGTTGACAGCACATTGATCTTTTTTGAGTTTGACCTCACATCCCTCATTGTGAGGTTAATTACAGAAAGGTGTGCTGCAAACTGGTTTATGTCAACTCCATAAATTTGAGAGAGGATCTTATTATGCAAGTTACCGGCCGACTCAATTGGGTTGTTTATTATTTTCAGCCTTTCGTATGAACTTACCAAAAAGCCGCCACTGCCACAGCTCGGGTCCAGTACTGCATCATCGCTATTTCTTATGCAGAATCGCGTTATCAGATCGCTCACCTGATTAGGGGTGTAATATTGTCCCAGCCGCTTCCTTTCATCTATCGGGATAAGCCTTTGGTAAACCTCTCCAATAACATCCCTGTTGATTTCTGAGAGGGTGTATTGCTCAATATCCCTTATGAAGTCGTTCAAATAACTTAGCAATGGCTCTGAATATGGAATTTCATCGAATATGTTAGACTTGATAAATACCGCTTCGTAGTCTATGGATGAAACAATATACTTGAAGCAATCTTCAATACGATCCTGTAACGCTTTCGGATTGAATTCCTCGTCCGACTGTGCCACAAGGGGGAGCAACTTGAGATTTTTCTGGTAAGACTCAAGGGTCTTGTAAAAAATTATTCTGTTCATGATAAGGTAAGCTGCCTGCTCTGCAACATTATGCTTAACCTCATTTGTAAGGCCGAAACCCTGCTCTTTGAGCCAATTGTTAAATGTTCTGCCGAATACTTGATTGGTCAGCAACTTTTCTTCTAAAGAAACGTAAACTACCGGAGAAATTAATGCGTGGAAATACCTTAGTCGTTCAATGAAAGCATCACCAAGTTCAACTGTTTCTAACCTTCCAGTTAGGTAAAGGGATATGTTCCGGAACACAGAGAGCGCAAAGTTTTGACTCATCTCGACTTTGTAACTTTTTCCGACCTGACGTTGCAATATAGTTCCTTGCTTGTCGACATCAAAAATTACGAATATGTCTCCATTGGTGGTTGCAATAAGTCTTGACTGCAAAGCTGCAGCGTATCCTAGAGCTTGGCCAATCACAGTTATGCTGTACGGGTCAAGTTTTTGATCATATTTTTTCAACTTTTTCTTTGTCTCTATCACTATTGAGAATGGCTTTCCTCCAACTTTTCCAAAGATCACTATATCTGCTTCTCCACTGGACACTTTCATTCGGTCTTTAATATCAGTAAAAGTAACTCCGAAGAATTCTGGTGTTGCTTCCATCGCATTCTTGAATATTCTGTAAAGTTCAGCTTCTATATAGGATTCCTTCTCACTCATCAGCAGACTATTAAGATTCTGTCACTTATTTAATTTACTGGAGTACATTTCCCTCGCAAATGCAATATTGGAGAGTATTGCAAGAATGTCCTTGAGCTGATTGAATTTGCCCCCGTAATACCTGAAAACTGATTTCACAGGCAGCCGGATATATGACTTAATGAATTAACGAAGTGGTCAACTGGATATGTGAGAAATTAAGACCAGAACCCTAAGGCGTGACAAAGACCTTATTATTATTGTAAGACCAGAATAAGGTTTATATTCGTCCATTAGTAAAGCATACTATACAACTGTTGGCAAGATAGATAGAAATCCATAGGTTGGAGTAGAGTTTGAATGAAGTTTAACGAGGAAGATATTGGGTCGAATTTAATGTACGCTATAACAAGTGGCCTTTACAGTAGGGACGTAAGTGCAATCAGAGAATACTTTCAAAATGCATACGATCCCCCGGCTTTCGCAACTGAAATCAGTATTAATTTTGACAATAAAGGCCTGAATTGCTTCATCAAGGACAACGGTGCAGGCATGGACGATAACGACCTAAAGCGCGCTTTGGGCGTTGGAATTTTCACAAAAAAGGAAGACTCTGAAGGAATTTTCGGGATAGGAATCTGGAGTGGAATTGCTGTATGTGATAAACTGATAATCATCACAAAGAAGAAGGGTAACCCTAAAAAATTACGTATAGAAATCAATGCGAAAGCTATCAGAGAAGATTCTACAAAAGACGTGAAGCTCACTGATTTTCTTAGTGAAAGAACTGGTGAAGTTGAACACGTCGATGCGAAAACAGAAGTTGAACAAAGCTATACCATTGTTAGACTTGAGAATATATTAGAGATTCTCAGAAATATTAAAGATGAGAAGCTTGCGTTTAATGAAGAGGGGATCATTGAATTTGCATCTAAGAATTTACCAGTTCCCTTGGACCCTGACTTTGCTTACACGAATTTTGTAGCCGATGAGTTTGATAAATTGTACATACGTCCAGTAACTCTGACAGTAGGTAGCAAAACTGTCTTCAGACACCCGGGCCTTAAGGGTCACGTTAGGAAACCTGTTATACAAACCTTTTCTACCACTGTGGAGGGAGAGAATGGGGAATCGAAAGAACTTCCAATAGTAAAGGTATGGGGTTCTTTGAATAGAGAATACATAACATTGGATGAGGAACTTCGTGGAATTGACTTTAGACACAATGGTTTCAAAATAGAGGACTGGAGCTCAGTTCGTGCGATCAAAGGCGGCACATTCCACGAGAGGTGGGTAGGGGAGATACATGTTATTAGACCAGAATTGCTAAGACCTACCGCAGGTAGAAACTCTTTCCAACCGGTCCCCTGGAGAGACGATATAGACGCAAAGATTGGCAAATGGCTCACTGATATGCAAGGTTTCAATAGTTTTGTGAGCGTGGGAATTTCTGGTGTACAAAAAGAAATAAATAGACTAAAATCACCTGACCTGACAAAGTCGAAAAAACAAGACATTATTAAGAAAGTTGTAGAAAAAAACCTAAGCGCTAATCTTAAATCTCTCGAAAAAAAACCAGAATATGCTTCCCTGGTAAAAGAATTGAAAAGCGAACAAGAAGCTGTCATAAAGGAGTTTGAAGCAATTAAGACTGAAATTGAAAATCAAGTTACAGCTGATCAGCCTTCACGCCCAGACATAAAAAATGCCATAGGATCATTGCCATCTAATCAGAAGCTGTCCCAGCAATTAAAGACTTTGATGGAGTCTAAGCACCAGAAGGATTTGAAGATCGACCCTTTCATTACCTTGAAGGAACAAATTGAATCGATGACCAAGGAACGGTATGGGTCATTCAATGAAGCAGTAAATGCGATTGGAGTAAAATTTACTTTATACCCAAACAGCACTCACAGAGCCGAAAATGATGGTGACTTGAAGACATTTCTAAAGGGGATGAATAAAGTATTTCGAAATCTATTTGAGCATGCATCAGAAGAGACTAATGAATGGTTCAAGAAATCAAAAAATGTGGAGAAATTGAAAGATGGATATAGCGCACTAATTGCGTTTATTAGTCTCATAATTGATGAGCTGGTACCTATCAATTAAAGGGATCCTTACCAATTGACATCAGGAGATCTCCTTGTGGAAATTCATGGAAATCCTTATGTAAATAATTACATTAATACTTCATGAGGATCCTTTTGGTCGAGCCAGACTATTATAGCCGATATCCTCCGTTGGGACTGTTAAAATTAGCTTCATACCACAGATCATATGGCGATGATATCCAGTATGTTCGAGGTTGTACAGGTAACGTGGATCAACCTGATTCTGTAGAGATAACTTCATTGTTTACTTATTCTTGGAAACCGGTCCATGATGCTATTAGCTTCTACCATTGCCATTTTCCGGAAGCAGAAATCAAGGTCGGCGGCATTTATGCTACCTTGATGCCCAATAATATCAAACGTGAATTCCCCTTCGTAAAGATACATCAAGGACTCTTCCCAAAGGCCGAAAATTTGCTGCCATCTTATGATATACTACAATGGGTCGAAAAGTGGAAAGACTGGAATAAATCGATTGTTTTCACTACCAGAGGTTGCATCCGAAAATGCCCATTTTGCGTGGTTCCTAAAATAGAAGGTGGCATGAAGGAGCCTAAATTCTCCATTCTGCCAATGATTCATCCAGCTCACAAGGAAGTGGTGATCTGGGACAACGACTTCCTTGCATCGCCCTTTGCAAAGGATATTCTAATTGAGTTGAGAGATGGCGGCTATAAAGCTGACTTTAACCAGGGTCTTGATGCAAGATTGATGACTGAAGAATTTGCGAACATTCTCGCAGATATCAAGTCCCCGTCAATTCAC
Organism: Thermoplasmata archaeon; assembly: GCA_021793945.1. Next base: position 8,333 of record JAJYRT010000030.1, on the reverse strand, counting down.
ATGGCTTATGACTGGCCCTGGGAAGGACCATATATTGAGAAAGCCATAGATTATCTCGGCAATGCTGGATATAAGAAGAAAAACCTGATTTTCTATGTCCTCCATAATTTCTATGATGAACAGCACAAGAAGGGAGATACGCCAAGTGACTTTTTCCATAGGTTACAGGACTTGATGAAATGGGGTGCGTCCGCCTATCCCATGAGATATATTCCATTGAACTCTCTCACAAGGAGAGGTTTTGTTTCCCCGCTCTGGACGGAGGAGAAGCTTGAAATGATTGCCGATGCCAGACGTGTCCTGGGATATGCAGGTACCTTTGTAAATTACAAGGCATTGGCTGAAAAGTTTCTCTCCGCGAGTTCATTCGAGGGGGCACTCGAACTGAGGCCAAGAAAGACCATGGAAGAGGAGCCAGTTCCTACAGTTTATCAGGCCTGACCGTCGATAATGACTATTTTAAAATACATACTGGTTCTGGGCACATTGCAGCCCTAAAGTCTTCCTTGGGGTCAATGACTGGGCCGTACCCTTAAGTTCCACCATGGACTGCCTAGGTGCCTCTTACTCCTGGTTGCAAACAGGAGGGGTAAAAAGACTGCATTCAAGGCTTAAATAGGGGAGCTGGAGGGCAAATGGCATCCAAGAGCTGCATCAGAGGGCACAACCTGCTCTGCATTCTTAGTTGGTGAAAAACCGTTCCAAAACTTTGAGAGCGCATGGGCAAGAGCCCTAAAAACCCAATGCGGGTCCATGAAATACTTCGACAAACTGACCTGACAATTCATAAGAATTGACAGGTTTTAAGGGCCAGTTTCTAGTCTCCCCCATATATAATACAATTTGCGGCACTGTCCTGCCAAAGTAAAAGATATTTAAAGACAATGGAAAAGTAAGGGGAAAATACCCCAACAGAGAATCATTACATGAACAAAGTGCAAATCCTGCCGGTTATTTTCCAGTGGCTCAGCCGCAGTATTTTTCCCTTAGGCTGTCTATATGCATATCCCTCGATGTCGGGGAATTGAACCTGATCCTGTCATATTCTGCGAATGCGGCCTCAATCCTGTCGAGTTCTGAAACCATGGTACACAACTTGTTCCTCCATTCCATGTCAGTTTCTCTTGGATGTGCCAGCATTTCATCGATTTCATGAAGAAGGTGGTCCTTTTTTATTATTGACGCAGGTTCAGGCTTGATGAGGCAGGCCCCATACTCACCACTGAGGAAATCAAACCACATTTGCTCTACTTCATCCTCCAGTTCCTGATCTGTAACCGTATTTGCCCTGTTTTTCATTTCAACTCTTAGGAGTTTTCTGGCATTTACGAGAAAATATTCCCTTAGGTCCTGTACATTCCTGCTGGCGGCTTTCATCACGTTCACATAGTATGGCGGGAAGAAATCACCTTCATCTGTGCTGTATGTAGGTTTTGGAAACCGCCCCTCACTGATTTCCCTCAGTAGCTGTTCCTTTTCCACTGCCAGCCTGCTGGAGAGCTCACCGGTCTCAATGAATTGGCTTCTGATGTAATCCTCATCTCTCTGGGAGAGAACATACTCATTCCCGGTTTTAAGGTCCTTTACCTTCATGGAAAGAGCATACAGAAGGGCATCTAAAAATTGCTGACATATTCGAAAAAGTTCATATGATCGCTTCCCATAGGACGCCATCTTGGCTGACGAGGAGGTTACCAAGGCTATTCGGGGCCTTTCAAATGAACTGAGGATCAGGATACTGGAGATCATCGCAGAAAGACCTGCCCCTGTGGGAGAGATTGCCAGTTCGCTTGGAATGGATCAACCCAAGATATCTGTGCATTTAGCCATACTGCTGGAGAATGAACTGGTATCTTTCTATCGCAATGGAAAGGAGCATTATTACAGAGTGATGCCAGAACGCTTGGAGTATGTCATAAACTTCCTTGAAAACCTCATAAACAGGAAGCATCCCAATATTCTGCAAACAGATCTGGATAAGGATGCTTATCCCTTGTCTTTGTTCGAATTTGCCAGAACCTGCCACGATCATCTGGCAGGTTCAATGGGTGTGGAACTTCTTGAAAGGATGCTGCAGGAAAGTTGGCTATCCCAGGACAATGACCGTGAATACTTCCTGACTGAGATCGGGCAGCATCGCCTCTCATTGATGGGTATCGATCCATTGCTGATCCGTAAAGGCAGAAGGAAATTCGCGTATGGGTGCTTGGATGCGACGGCACATAGGTATCATCTTGGTGGTGCTTTGGGTGCCGAGATGCTGAAGAATCTGATTGAAAGAGGAATAGTCAAGAGGCAAATTGGGGAAAGGACTTTAGTTGCTTTGAAATCGATTGATTCTTTCTTTCAGGATGTATGACCGCGGGCCAATAAGGTGATAACAATCTCTAAGGGCTCTTCCATTTAATCATAGGGGCATGGTATGGTGTCCGACAAAGATTTCCTTTTCGGACAGTAAAATCATGGATAGGGGATATATAAATAAACCAGTCAATTTTGAGGGGTAGGTTTTTCGGACACTGATTTTAGGATCCCATGGACGGTTGACCTTTTAATCCCGATAATCTGGGAGATGTCTCTAATGGATTTGCCTGACTCTCTCAATTCAATAATTCTTGAGATATCTATCCCCCTCTTCTCCAGGATTTCAGGTCTGCCGATTTTCTTATTCTCTTTTCTGGCTCTGGCCATGCCATCCCTTACCCTTTCAGATATCAGTTCCCTTTCAAACTCAGCAGCTGCTCCAAGGATGGCCAGCATGAAATCATTCATCGGTTCCTTCTTTTCAGAGATCTTCAATCCCTGGTCAATGGCTTCAAAGAACTTCCCTTGAGTTCTTATTTGATTCAAATTCTCCAGGAGGTTTTGAAGAGATCTTCCAAACCTGTCAAGCCTCAGAACAAGGATCCCGTCCAGTTGTGTCAAATCATTCATAATTGATTTAAGGCCGGGCCGATCCTTCTTTGCTCCGGATGCAAAGTCTACATACTCTCTGAATTTCCATTCCCGTACCTTGCAGTACTCTCTAAGCCTGATAAGTTGATTTTCAGGATTCTGTTCCTTGTCCTTGGTGGACACACGGGCATAGAGGCCGACAATCATCCTTTTCCTATTTGCCTGGTGCTTAAATATTGTTTAGTTTTATTCTTGGCCTTAGAAATGAAAGACACAAAGTTTCCGATCACTGATCATAAGTACAATGGGCTGAGGTTGCTCAAGGAGTTAATGAAAAATTGAGTCGCATATCAAGTTTCGCCCAAATCTAGAAATTCTATTCCTTGCTTTGCTAAATAATGACTGCATCTGCATCAGGTATCTTCAGCACAACAGGCACGCCAAGGAATTCATCCCTGTGCTTTGACCACACAAAGTGATGTCATGAGACTAGATGCCAGAAAACAATTCCCGAAGTTTCCGGCATCCCGCAATATGAATCGCTGCCTTGTAAATCAAATCCTCGAAATCTCTTATCCCAACCCCTTTCACAGAGTTCTTCCAGATGCACTGGTGCTGCCTGTATATATGAGAACTAAGAGAACCTGCCGCCATTTATTACACTGTTACCACCAAGGTCTTAATTTCTGAGGGTCCTCTGTTTATGATAAAAAGGTAGACAGTGGATGAATACCTGGACAAAATAGAGAGCTCCGTTGGTATTAAGGTAAATGCACATAAGTTCAGGCATACTTTTGCAGTGAAGGCCCTTCTTGATGGTGTTCCAATTAATGTTTTACAGAAATGGCTGGCCCATTCTTCCCTGGCAATGACAACTGTATATGCAGATGTTCTTGGAATGGATACTTCTGACTTTATGAGGCAGATCAGATAGTTCACCTCGGTGTGAGCTTACCTAAATAAGTTTATGGCATAGCTAAAGTGGCACGGTATTTACTCCCAACATTTTTTTATAATTTGTAGCATCCACACACTAAAATGAGTGAGACAACCCCTATGGAAAATTCAGAATCTGAACTCCCAAGACATCTTTCATTCAGAGACGTTTTCTTTCTCTCATTTGGTGGCATGTCTCCGCTTTTGAGTCTCTTGACTTATGGTGCTGTGGCACTTGCGTACGGTGGTTTGCTCTCTCCTTTGATAATGATTATCGGAACGTTGCTCGTTTTGATCAACGGCCTGGTTGTTATGCAACTGTCCAAGAGATTCAAAACATCAGGGGGCTACTACACCTATGCATTTCAGGTGCTATCGGAAAGAGTGGGTTTCAGTACTGGCTGGGTCTATTTGTTCTATTCGCTGCTCTTCGGGCTTGCCTATGTAATTGGGGCTGTTTACGTAGTAACACTGGTCTTCGGGGTGTCAACCTACATAACATTACTTGCAATTGTGTTGCCGGCATCTTTCTTCCTGATCATGGGGATAAAGCCCTCCGCAAAGTATGCGATTTACACGGGCATAGCTGAAATCTGCCTTATTCTGGTAATTGTATACATTTCCTTTTACCTGACTGGCGGGTCTGCCTATGTCCCGAACCCAATTTCCTATCATATATCCGGGAGCGCACTGGCTCTCGGTATTCTTTTCGCCATGGGCATACCCACCGGATATGGTGCTATTGCCCCCATTTCAGGTGAAATAAAGAACCCTGAGAGAGTTGTGGGAAGGTCAGCAGTTTCAGTTATTCTTGCAGGTGGCCTACTTGCATCCCTCTTCATCTATTCTATTTCGAATCTGCTGTTTCAGAAAGGAATTGAGAATATTCTGGGGGTATCCAGCCTTCCTATCCTTTCCATCTTGTCCGGGCACTTTTCACATTTCAGTGTGTACGTGATCTATGCAGTAGCCATTGCTGCCATCAATGATGGAATACTTGCAATACTGTCATTTGGCTCCGCCGCCTCAAGAACCATTTTCAGGATGGGATACGACAGGACGTTCCCATCGGTCTTTGCCAAGAAGGTGAAAGAACAGCCGATTAACGCAAATATTACCGTTTCCATCCTGATAATTGTAGTTCCGTCCATAATGCTTCATTTCCTACCGGCATATTCAGCATTCGTAATTTTAGGAACAATAGCATCCTTGGGAGGGCTCTTCATACATGTGATGGCTGGAGCATCTCTGATGAGGGTAGGAATCCGCAGGGGGAGGAGGCTCGTCCTCAGGGGCACAAAAGGCTTTTTCCAGTTCATGGAGGATTACAAGGAGGTTTTTCTTGCAGGAACGGCAGCGATAATCACTTCCGTGGAATTAGTTTATTCTGCATTTTCCACCCTTATCATTTATTCAACTCTTTTTCTTGTATGGATTGTAGCCGGTTATGTGGTCATGGATATACGGGATATAGTGATGAGAACCCCCTACGCTGTAAAACTTACAAAAGGAGAGGTATCGGCTGCGGAGCGGTTCAGGGATCTCACGAGCCTTAAAATCAGGAATGCCCTGCCGGATGTGGTGGTCAGAATAGACGACTCAGTTGAGGTTGCAATTGAAAAGTGTGTATCTTTGGACTCCCCTGGAGCGGCAGTTATAGACCAAAGGTCAGTGCCTACAGGGACACTCATCCTGAGGGACGTTTTCATGCTTTCTGAAAACGAACTGAGGAAGATGAAGGTTAGAGATCTCTGGCTGGAACGCCCAGTAACCATCAGAAAAGAAAGTAACGTAACAGACATAATTAGAGTATTCAAGGAGAGCAGAATCCCAATCCTGTCGATCGTGGACGACCGAGGCATATTTGCTGGCACAGTGAGAGAAAGGGAGGTAATCATGGCATTAGGCGGAATCGGGTATTCAAAAGATGAATCTAATCCGGAAAAATCTGCATTATAAAAGTTGCAGGGAACCGCATTTTCATAGAAACATTTCTGGATGGAATTCTATGCCATAATTCTCGTTTTTGTTCATGTAATCGGATAATCACCCTCATGAAGATCCATTTTTCGAAAGGAACGCTCAAAAACCAGTGTGAAGGATATAGCCATTATGATTGTGGCAAAGACAGCTGTGGAATAACCAGAACTGTTTATGAAGCCCCTAGATAGTGCAACAGAGGCAATGATTATGCCCACTGCTCCCCTGCCGCCAAAAATACCCAGGGATACCCTTGGCGTTACATTTTTCATGTACTTCCTTGAGAACTGGTAGGCCGCGAATCCACCTACAGCGGCGGTAACTATGACAAGAAAGAAAAGGTAAGGTAGGGAAGAAATGGGAATCAGAGTCATTTCAAGTCCAGAAATGCCGAAAAACAGAGGTATGAAGAAGCTTGAATTTATCCGTTGGAAGGTCCTTTTCAGGATTCCGTATGTTGCATCCCCTACAGTGTTTTGGTGTATCATCAAGCCTGAAAAGAACGCTCCCATGACAAACGTGATGCCTATGTATTCAAAAAACGTGGAAACTGCGAGGCCCATAACTATTACAATTGCGAAAATTATTGTTTCTTTGTGAGTGCCATTAAGCCTGTTAAACCCCTTGATTAAGTTGTCTGACTTTGATTTAAGGAGCATGTCAATGAAATAAAGCCCGACCAGGAACAATACAAATAAGGTGGAATCAATTGCTATGCTCAAGAAAGTCCTGTGGAAGGAAACCAGTATAATGAAGGCAATCGTATCGCTCATTGCAACGCCTCCAAGGAGCCTCAATCCATCCTCAATTTTTATGAGGCCAGATCTTACCAACAACACTGATGTTATGGAAATTGAAGGGATGCTGACAGATAGTGATACGCTCACAGCCTCGAGATAAGGAAATTTGAAAATGTAAAAGGATCCTAGTGACATCAGGATGAACGGAATGATGAATGAAGCTGAGGCGAAACCGGTTATGTATTTTATATTTTTTGAGAATATATCAGAGGATGCCTCTATCCCAATCTGGAGTACAATGAAAAAGAGTGCAAGAAGGCTTATTGAAGAGAGTTCAGAGGTTGGAATAATCAAACCAGTAACAGCAGGTCCAAGTATCATTCCCGCCACGAGAGCCCCAACTACTTCCGGAAGGCCCAAAACGTTGAATAGTTCTCCAAGTCCTATTCCAACAACTAGAATGAGAAGAATTGAGGTTATCAGGTCTGTCATTACTGCCCTCATTTGCTGGTCGGTATAAATAATTCTGGCCAGATAAGCTGAATAGCTTAATGTTTTCCAGATTCATGGAAGTGACGAAGTTGCAAAACTTGAAATTACTGACAAACTGCAATGTAAATCAATACGCAAAACATATGTGAGAAATAATAACTCCAAGGAACAACTCTTTAGATTCTGATAGCAATATACATATATTCCACAACAAATTCAATCAGACATGAGGATTGAAAGGATATGGAAGGCCCTACTTCTTATTGTCCTACTTGCCTCCGAAATTATTATTGGTAACGAAATAAGATACTGGTCAGAATTTTCGTCGAATTTTGCAATTATGTTATCCTTCTTCTTTTATATGGTGATGATTATGTTTGATGTGGGCTTATTATGGAATTTCTTCAGCGGGAGGCAGGGATCAAAATGAAGATTACTTCAGGAAGACCGTTTATCACGGTTGGGAAATGATATCTCCCGCCTGAAGCTAATGGTTAATAGTTTCGTATTTCCATTTGTGGCGGTAAGACTTTTCCTTTTCGGACAGTAAAATCATGAGTAGGAGATATATAAATAAACCAGTCAATTTTGAGTGGTAGGTTTTTCGGGCGCCAAAGTGATCGATGCGGTATGATAAGTTTTTAATCGTAATATCTTTATATGACTTGGAACAGAAGGAGGGAGTCCCTATGGAAGACCTTGAGGATTATTACAATAGACTGATGCTGAAATGCGATGAACTCAAGCTGTCAAAATTCTACACCGAAAGCCTTTCTGATGAAGAAATACCTGAAATGAGATGGTCGAAACAAGAAGATGAGTTAGACGAGTTTCTGGACATCGCCAGAAATGAAACACACGTCCTTCTAGTTCACATCAAGGTCATAAGTGAAGAAGATATAGAAACCGTTAAAGAAGAATTGAAAGAAGAAGAGGAAGAATTATCTTTTCTTGAGGAACCAGATGATGCAGACGAAATCGAGGAAAAAAGTTTCGAAATAACAAAACTCAAGCGAATTCTGGAAATTTACAGAGAACACTTGGGTAAAATCGGTCTTCTTAGCTATGGGTGGCTGAATAACGGGGTTCTGTATAGCAATAATGTGAGAACTCGCTGGTATGATAGCACGATTGATATAGAGCTTTCAGAGTATGGAGAAGAAAGTGGGATGAGGAATCCTGAGGAGGAAAAGAGAAACAATCTCAAGAAGTTCAAAGAAATGCCACTTGAAGAAATGTCAGATTTGTTTTCCGAGTTCTTACAGAGTAATTACCACTTGGTTAAAATGA
>JAJYRT010000029.1 GCA_021793945.1 Thermoplasmata archaeon | reverse complement strand
TCGGTAAATCTGGGTACTTCAGGCTGCTGTCAACCAGCCAATCGTTGCGGTTCGATGAATCCATGCCTACGGGCATGGGGGAGACCAGCAACAAGCCAACTCCTTCAGGGGTTGGCAGTTGACTCCAATCGGAAGCACATTCAAGAAAACACCGGATACCATCGCGGGAAAATTATGGAGTCCTCGAAGAATCTTCCAGGGTGTGATGTTTTCCATCGAAATGACCGGAACTCCAGGCGGTCGGATGATATCCATAATATGGTTCGGACAATTTGTCCCCAAATTCGCATTGGATTATTTATATATGTTCACAAATTCTCCAATCAATGTTTGCAGATAAAGACATAATCATAACCGGCGGGGCAGGCTTCATAGGATCAAATATGGCCGGGTACCTGATCAAGGGGAATCGTGTAACGGTGGTGGACAACCTGTCAAACGTGGACGAACGCTACATCTCAGGCTTAAGAAAAAACAGCAATTTCAAATTCTTGAAAGTGGACATTGCAGAGGCCGGGGCTCTCGACAAAATTGGCAAGGCCGACATCGTGATCCATCTGGCAGCAAATTCTGACGTGAGGGGAGGATCTGCCAGCCCTGAGACGGATTTCAGGAACAACGTCCTTGCGACATTCAACCTGCTGGAGTGGATGCGGAAAACCGGTACAGCCGAGATCCTCTTCGCTTCCAGTTCCACGGTCTACGGGGAGACACAGGTGTTGCCAACCCCGGAGAATTTCGGGCCCTATATGCCAATATCCTCCTACGGCGCATCCAAGATGTCCGGCGAAGGCTTTATAACGGCTTACTCACACTATTACGGGATAAGGGGGACCATATTCAGGTTCGCTAACATTGTGGGGAGGAATTCAACCCATGGTGTCATATTTGACTTCATCAACAAGCTACGCCGGGACAGGGAAAAACTCGAGATACTCGGCGACGGGAGCCAGAGGAAATCCTATCTTCACGTCACCGACTGCATAGCCTCCATGGTCCACGTTCATGAGAGGAGCAAGGCAACGGATATATACAACCTCGGGAACCCAGGCACCACATCCGTGAGGAAGATTGCTGATACGGTCGTGGAGAAGATGCATCTGGGAAGGGTCAAATATGATTTTACTGGAGGGATAGACGGCAGAGGATGGAAAGGAGACGTCAAGGTCGCACAGCTGGCAATCGACAAGCTCCTGTCCACCGGCTGGAAAAACAGGTACAGCAGCGACGAGGCTGTTGAACTGGCTGTTGAAGAAACCCTTGCCCAGAATCCTTAACACTGGTTATGAGTTTAGTGGAACGATGTCGGTATCAGCAGCGTTATGCCTACCAGTGCTGACAGTATTATCTCAAGGATCAGGAAAACTATCAGTGCAATAACCGCTATAACGAACGCCTTTACCCATCCAGTGTGAAGTTCGGTCTTGATCACATATAGCACCCCGAGGAGCCCGAATATGACACCAAGGATCGGGCTGATAAGTCCGAAGAGGAACTCAAGCACTAGAAATACGATGACGGAAGCAAGCGAGACGAACATCGCCCTGCTGAATGATATCTTTCTTGAGATGGCATCGGATGCTATCCAGATCGCAACTGAGGCGACAAGCCAGGAAAGGAACGCCACGACAATAAGTCCAAGTGCGAAAGCCGCTGTGAGTACTATGTTGAACATGCATTTCAGTATGCTGCTTGAAGGATAAAACACTTTTGTAATGAGCGTCGATCTCCTGTAGCCAGGGATGAGAACTCCTGACGGAAAAATATCAATAACCGCCTCTAGATAACCGCCAATGATCAATACTGATCCCAGGATATGGTCAAGACTGGTGTTCACGATCCCGGATGTGCGAACCGATATGCTACTTTACAGGGACAGATCATACCTTCTGATACCGTCGCGCAATGAAGAGAATGAATTTGTGGCCATTCCGGGGAGTGATCGTACAGAGTTCTATGTTTCCAGCACCTCACTGCAGGATCATGCAAACATCAGGGAGTTTTTCAGGAAATTATACTCATGTGAACTCGAGAAAGCGGAGCCTCCTGACCTCAGCGGAGAGATGAGGCTTATCCTGGTGAATTCATTCCTGAACAGGCGCCTGAAGGATTTTCACTTCGGCTCGCTGATGGCCTCGGTAGTGAATTTCATGGAGCCGGTCGAAGGAAGCACCCTCCGCTATGCCGTAAAGATAAGGAGCTATACGGGTCGGTTCAGTAGGGAGAAGAGGTTCTCATTTATCGTGTCAATGTCAATCTCAGGTAACAAAAATACCTCATCAGGATTTGAGGACATGGTGCGGAAGAACCTCCGGAGGATGAGACGTGAATCCGGCTGGCGTATGAAGATCAAGGGAGGCAGGACAGTAAGGTTCAGGACAGACACGCTTTCAAATCCTTTCTGCCTGAACCCATTTGTAATCATACCAGAAGATGAAAAATAACTGGCAGCTAATCTTTTTTAATGGAATCATAGGGGACCGTGTACTTCCTTCTGGAAGAGAAAGGTTTGAAGCTTTTTCCATTTCCCCTGTAAAACTTGGAGAAAAATTCAACGAAAAGCAACCTTGCTCCCTGTATGCCTGGTTCGAAGACAGCTATTGCCAGGTTGAATATCTGCCCGACAATAAGAACTATAACTGCCACAACTGCAAATACCGGAGACTTGGCCATCCCCTTTTCGAATATCAGGTCAATGACCGATGCAAGGATCACGGAGGCAAGCAGTATGCCTATAATCCTCAGGTATGACAGAACGTGGCTGATTATAGAGGGTATCTCCATAAGTCCCTGGGTCTTTTCCGTTGCTGCTACCATTACAATGCCGGCGATCAGCAGTGCGATGGCTACCGTTGACTCGCTCAGCGGGTTCGAGAGGCTGAGACTGCGGTATATCATCAGCAACCCGATCAGCGTGATTCCCCAGGCCAGGAAGAGCCATCCAATCTTTCCAATGGCCCCCTTGTTGTGCCCGTGCGCATGTTCATTTATAATGCCCAGTATGAGGCCGAAGGAGACCATAGCTATGCCTACAAAGCCTGAAAACAGAAGGAGCTTTCCTATATTCTTTATGGGGTCGTATAACGTGAATGGCAGGATATGGAATCCGAAGAATGCGTTGAAGACTATCCCAGTTGCTATGGCTACTATGGAACCAGGTATCAGGGCGCGAGCCACCACTTTGAGAGACGCAGGCTTCATGATCATCAGGACAAACCCGGAAAGGGCGCGTGGTATCCTGCTCCTTGAAACGGGGTGATCCAGGCGGTGAATGATCCAGAGTGACATAAGCAGTATAATTATGCCATATCCCCAGTCTCCGACCATCAACCCGAAAAAGAATGGAAATACAATTGCAAATATGACCGTCGGATCATACTCCGTACCCTGCGGGAGAGAATAGAACTTAATGAAGAACTCAAACAGCCTTGTATGTTTCGGATTATCCAGCAGCGTCGGCGGTTCTTCCTTTGTCTCTACCCGGGACAGGATATACATCCCGTCAGAAACCTCGTTCACGGTCCTGTCCAGTTCATCCAGCCTTGAGGCCGGAACCCATCCTTCGATGGTAAACACATCCCTGTTTTCGAGCAGGTGGTTTGCAAAGTCCGCTTTCCTTGTTTCAATTTCAAGCGCTTCCCTGAGCTGCAGGATGCTCTGGTAATATTTTTCAGAAAGTTCCTTCAGTGAATGGTTTATATCTTCCAGGGAGACAAGTTTCTCCTTCATTTTCTCATTTAGTATGCGATAATACTCCACTGGTTTGCCTGACACCTCAGGAATGTGTGAAAGATGAATGGAAAGTTCGTTTGCAGCCTTTGCAAGTTCCTGTACAGAATGGGGCGGCACTGAAATGATACGGTATCCGTCACTAACCGTTACTATTATGCTTCCCGGAATTTTTCCTGATATGGCTCCCGCTTGTTCATCGCTCATTTCAGAGGCGAGGTAGGACTGTATCACCGGATTGTTGAATATGGACATGTCGTAGTCAATATCCCTGATAACTTCCACGACCGACATGCGGTTCTCTATATCCCTCAGGTCTGCCCTGACAGCCTCCTCGGAATTCTTCAGCATCCTGATTTCATCATCGATCCTTATTTCCTTTGCCCTTGCTATCATCTCGGCTGTGGAGGAGAAACTTGCTTTTCCTGCAGGTTGAATAAAGGGGAGAGCGGCTTCGAACCCTCTCATTCTCTGAAGCTGGTCGCTTATCTCACTACCAGCGCTGTCCTGTGGCGAAGCTGACAGGTAAGCCGAAAAATCCTGGCTCACCGGCTCCATCTGCATTGCCTCTGCGTTGTGAAGCGCGGAAATTATCTGCTTTTTCCTGCTGTTCGCAGCTAATATGCGTATTCTGACCATGCGCTCCGGTTTCAGGACCATATCCTTATCCTTCCAGGTATTTCATTATCTCTTCGATGAGCACCTTTTTAATTGATTCATTGGTAAGATCCAGCTTCATCGCATCCGCCTTCTTCCTTGCTTCATCCAGTATGCGCTTTGCCTTTTCCCTGGAATCCGCTCCCGAACTCTGCATTGCTTCGTTGTACAGTCTCTGGAGTTCCTCGGTTTTGTGCTTGAGCTCATCCTCCAGTTTTGAACGTAACTCAGCCAGTTGTCTCTCCTGTTCTGCTGCCAGGTTCCGGATATCGCTTTCTGCGCTGTCTTCTGTTTCTTTTATCTCTTTCAGGTATTCCAGATCATTATTCAACGCCAGTCACCTCCATCAGTTCACCACAAGAAGCCATACTATCGCAACAGAGACAAGACCACCAGCAAGAGTGATTGCCCTGATCCCAGCCCTGACACGCCTGAATCTTCTCAGGGCATCCCTTGACTCATCGGTTATCAAACCGTAGTCCGGTTTCCTGATGAACTTCTCGTAGGTCTTCATTGTGTTTTCCCTTCCGAATTCTCCATTTTTTTCTTGATTATCTTCAACGTAGTGAAAGTGTCCCTCTCTATCTCACTCAGCCTCATCTTTATGTATTTCGCAGACTCCTTTAGTCCCGGTATCAGGATATTCTCAATGGCATTGGATCTCCTCTTGGTCTTATCTATCTCATAAAGCAGTTTCCTCATCGAGTTTTCCTTTTCGGCAATTTCTATTATGAGCCTGAATATCTTCTCAAATCTTGTTATGGAATCATTTATTGCTGTCGGTACGGCAACTGCCCGATACCTGTCCGTGAGGACACTCTTGGAATAATTAATGCCAACTTCCGGGACCTTGACCCCCATCACGTTCTTGGTAGATATGTTGACGGTTGAATCCGCGGACATATTTGCCACGCGTTCAACATTCATTGTGCCATCAAGTATTTCTGCAATCTTGAATGAATCTATGGCATCCTCAACGTCCTTCCGCAGGTTCTCCCTCATGCCTCTTATCTCGCGCGCAATGGTGAAGAATTCCATGACGAGCGCTGATCTTTTCATCTTCAGGAGATCGAGTCCTCTGGCTGCCAGCTTGATTCTCCGGTTCGTCTTTATCAGTTCAATTCTTGTCGGCCTTACATCAAGAGACTGCATCTTTCTCCTCTTGCCACTTTCCGTACTTGGTCAGGTATTCCTTCTTCAGTCTTTTCATGTCAGAAACAGGAAGCTGCGAGAGTATTTCCCAGCCAAGGTCAAGTGTTTTTTCTATGCTACGGTCCTCCATTCTCCCCTGGTTTACAAATTTTCTTTCAAATTCGTCCGCGAACTTAAGATATAACTTATCGCTGGTTCCAAGGGCTTCCTCTCCGACTATGGCGCTGAGTGATCTCAGATCCTTTCCGTTGGCATATGCCGAGTAAAGCTGGTCTGCAACGCCGCGGTGATCCTCTCTTGTTCTGCCCTTTCCTATTCCCTGGTTCATCAGCCTGGAGAGTGACGGAAGAACATCTATTGGGGGGTAGACTCCCTTTCTCTGGAGATCCCTGGACAGAACTATCTGTCCCTCAGTAATGTAACCGGTCAGGTCCGGGATGGGGTTTGTTATGTCATCTCCAGGCATTGTCAGGATCGGGATCTGTGTGATTGATCCATTCTTGGACCGTATTTTGCCGGCTCTTTCATATATGGTGCTCAGGTCGGTGTACATGTATCCTGGAAAACCACGTCTGCCGGGCACTTCCTCCCTGGCAGATGATATTTCCCTGAGCGCTTCGCAGTAGTTCGTCATATCGGAAAGTATGACCAGTATGTGCATGCCTTTCTCATATGCGAGGTATTCGGCAGTCGAAAGGGCCATTCTTGGAAGTATGATCCTCTCCATGGACGGATCGGATGACAGGTTCATGAACAGCACAGATCTGGAGATTGCGCCCGTGCTCCTGAACTCGTTAACAAAGAAGTTTGCCTCCTCGCTTGTAATTCCCATCGCACCAAATATCACGGCAAAGTTCTCGTCTTTTCCGAGAACCTTTGCCTGTCTTGCTATCTGTGCCGCTATGAGATTGTGCGGCAGCCCTGAACCAGAAAATATCGGTAGTTTCTGTCCCCTTACCAGCGTGTTCATCCCGTCTATGGTTGAGATTCCGGTCTCGATAAATTCAGACGGTTCTTCCCTGGATACCGGGTTTATGGCATTTCCAACTATCTCAATTCTCTCCTTGCTGAGGATCGGAGGTCCCTGGTCGATTGGCTGAGCCAGCCCGTTGAATATCCTTCCCAGCATGTCGTCAGAAACTGAAACGGTTGCGGTCCTTCCCAGAAATTTCACGCTTGTCCTCTTGACATCTAGTCCTGCGGTCTGGCCGAATATCTGTACTATCGCGAGCCCGGATCGCGTGTCGAGCACCTGCCCCGTTCTGGTTTCACCGTTTGGCATGGTTATCTCTACCAGCTCATTGTAGGCCGCATTGGGAACCTGTTCAACGAAAAGTAGCGGACCACTGATCTCTGATATTGATTTATAGTTAAGCTCCGGCATTTCAGTGCCCTCCCTTGAGTCCGGTTATCTGTTGCTCCATCTCTGCCATCAACCCCTCATAGTAATTCCTGAAATCATCTTCCCTGACCTCTTTCATCCTTGATATTTTTTCCCTGGAAGCTATGCCCTGAAGCATTGACATTGTTACGCCCCTGTCAAGTGCATCGCTCTGCAGCTTTCCCATCTTTATAATTGAACTGAGCATCATGAACTGCTTGTTAAGGGAGCAGTAGGTGTCGATCTCATCAAATGCGCTCTGCTGCAGGAAATCCTCCCTTATCATCTTCGCGATGTCAAGGACCGATTTTTCCTTCTCCGGCAGGGCGTCATAACCGACCAGTTGCACAACCTCCTGCAACTCAGCCTCCTTCTGCAGTATGCCCATGGTTGAGGAATATATGTTTTCCCATTCCCCGGAAACGTTAGCATTGTACCACTGGGCAAGATCCCTCTGGTACAGGGAATAACTGTTCAGCCAGTTTATGGATGGAAAATGCCTCCTTGATGCAAGTGAAGCATCAAGCGCCCAGAAAACCCTTGTAACTCTCAAGGTGTTCTGCGAAACCGGTTCGGATGTGTCACCACCGGGCGGTGAAACAGCACCGACTATGGTAATGGAACCCCGCCTTGTGGAACTGGATACAACTTCAGCGTTGCCTGATCTTTCATAAAATTCAGAGAGTCGCCTACCGAGATATGCAGGATAACCCTCTTCCCCGGGCATTTCCTCCAGTCTTCCAGATATCTCCCTCAGGGCTTCCGCCCACCTCGAAGTGCTGTCTGCCATCAGTGCCACATCGTATCCCATGTCCCTGTAGTATTCTGCTATGGTTATGCCTGTGTAAATGCTGGCCTCCCTGGCTGCTACCGGCATGTTGGAGGTATTGGCAATGAGCACAGTCCTCTGCATGAGAGGCTTGCCGCTTTTCGGGTCCTGCAGTTCGGGGAAGGTGGTGAGTATCTCTGTCATCTCATTTCCCCTCTCACCGCAGCCCACGTAAACAACTATGTCACTGTCAGCCCATTTCGAGAGCTGGTGCTGGACAACTGTCTTGCCCGATCCAAATGGTCCCGGAACAGCGACTGTGCCACCCTTTGCCACTGGAAACAGGGAGTCTATGACTCTCTGGCCGGTTATAAGTGGAACATCTGGAGGCAATTTTCGGCTAACAGATCTGGATACTCTCACCGGCCAGTCCTGGGAAAGGTGAATCTCCGTCTTCCCGCCATCAGACTCGATTACAGCTACGGTCTGGTTGACGTTGAATTTTCCTGATTTTATTCCGGTTAGCTTACCGGCCACTCCAAATGGAACCATGATGCTATGCCTGATCAGATCGGTCTCCTGCACATATCCTATGAAATCACCCTCGGAAACCCTGGAACCGTTCTCTGAAGTTGCAACAAAGTCCCATAGTTTTTTCTCATCTATTGCTGGGGCAGTAAGGCCTCTCGCAATGAAGTCACCGCTTTCCTGTCTCAGCAGGTTCAGGGGTCTCTGTATGCCGTCATATATCGACGTGAGAAGACCTGGGCCAAGCCTGACGGACAGCGGTCTTTCTGTGTTTTCGACGGCTTCATCCGGCCTGATTCCGCTTGTGTCTTCATAGACCTGGATTGTAGACCGGTTTCCCCTTATCCTGATGATCTCTCCTACCAGTCCCATCTTTCCGACCCTGACCACATCATACATCTTCGCGTTATTTACGTCCTCAGCAATGACAACAGGGCCCGAAACCCTTACGATCCTGCCTGTATTGTTATCCATTTATATCTACTCCTAAGACCCTCTTTGCCAGGGCTTCAACCGATTCCTCCCTCGCCTGTCCCGGTACCGGGATGAAAACCACAAGAGGTTTTGTTGTAGTCTCAATGTAGTCGAGGGTTTTTCTGTCCATGTACTGTTTCAACCTCTCGGAAACCATTATCAGCGAATACTTTCCTGATCCAAGTAGTTCAAGGAACTTATTGGCCCCCTCCATTCCCTGGCCAATGAATGAATTGTCAAGGCCGATGAGCCTGAATCCGAGCGCTACCTCCCTCTCTCCAATGACAGCGATACTCCCCGGTTCTCCCTTAAGCGCGTTAATGCTCATCGTGCTCATCCCACCGTCATGATTTCCCTTATCCTGTCTGTCTTAAGCGAATACGCCTTTCCCATTACAATGGCCCTGAGATTCTCCCTCTCCTTTTCCGCAGAAAATATAAACGAGAATATAGATCCCAGTGACATTGCCTGCATCCTCAATACAGGCATGTATTTCCTGTAGTTAACCTTCTTCAGATATGTGTCGAAGCTGTTCAGAGACTCATTATCCTGGTATGCAGCAAGAGGTTCATCGAGGTCATAGAATGGCTTCATCTTCGTTGCCATTTCATCTACTGAGGCGCTGTCGAAGAATTCACTGAATTTATCGGGCGGTATAAAACCACCATTGATGATGTCTGATTTCACTATGTCAAATTTTATGTCAAGCATCCTGGCCTTCAGCGCTAGCATGATGTTCCTTCTGTCAATTTCACCTGCAAAGTACCTGAATAGTGGCCCCTCATCGCCATTGACAAATTTCATCTGCGCAAAGAGCCTGGAGTAGTAGTAGTCATCCAGTGCTGAAAACAGGGGAGAAACCTCTCCGCTCCCTTCGTTGTCACCGATGAATTGCAGCAAGTATGTACCGTATCCAAACTTTACCAGATAATTGATTATCTCCCTTACTGTTCCGAGGGACATTATATTCAGAAAATCCTCGTGTGTAAGGTTTCCGCTGAACAGCCCCAGAGGGATGTCCCTGAAGCTCATAAGGAACGTCTCATTTTCCTTCAGTTTATAATCAAGCATTTTGCTGGAAATGACAGACTTTATATTTTCAATATCCCATTTAGAGAAATAGGCTTTCAGCAACTCTATTGCCATCGGGGGAGGTGTGGACAGCGCCAACCTGTTTTTTTTTAGCATGTGCCTGTTGATGGCCATTTCAAGGAGATCAGGATTTCGGTACGATGATGAGAGAGCATCAATATCCTCCTTATAGCTGGTCGAGGAAAGTGCCTGTGTCAGGTCGTCCAGGTTTTCCATCTCAAGCGCTTTAAAATAAAAGTCCTGTGGGAGGAAGTCGACCATGTTGACCTTGACCTTGCCATAACTTCCTGAATATCCAGAATTAATGAAAATCACCTTATCCGGTTATATATTTCCTGCATCAGGTTTTCCCTGATATCTTTGAATAGTGCTGTCATCGTTAAATCCAGTTCTACCCTACCGTCACCGCTTCTGGCGATAATGCCGCCAACCCCGTCCAGTTTGCTCTCCAAAATTTTTATGCTTCCTGTACCTCTTATTCCTGAAGCATCCTCGTGTCTCACGAGAATCGTGCAGTTATCCCCAAACATTCTTCTGGCGTCCTTGACCATCTGATTCATGATGTCGTGATATTCAGGAGATTTCCTTAGATCCTTCAGCTGTTCCATCATCATGTCGAGCCCTTTGTTCAGAAGTTCCCCGATCCTTGAGTTCACGATCTGCCTTGCTTCAAGTGTCGCGCTGTCGACAGTTTTTTTAACAAGCGCTCGGGTATCATCGTCGATCTTCTTTTTGTACGCCAGATCGAGTTCGGATTTCTGTTTCTCCGCCCTTGAATTGAATGCCACCAGTTCTGCCCTGAATTTAGCCTTGAGGCTCTCAATCTCAGAATCCCTGCGTGCGATGATGCTTTCCCTGATCTGTTCAATAGGCATATGTATCGTCTAAAGGATGCCCAGAAGCAGTATTATTCCAAAAGCTACTCCTATGATCCACAATGTTTCCGGAATAATAAAGAAGAAAAGCACCTGTCCGAACTTCTCAGGTTTTTCCGCAATAATTCCCATTCCGGCAGCTCCTATCCCCTGCTGAGCCATTCCCGTTCCTATAAGGCCGCCGGCTATGGAGATCGAAGCTGCTATTGCCAGATACGCATCAATTGTCGTTAATACCATGGATATACCGTAGGATCATAGGTGAAGGTTATTTAAAACTGATTGTGGGCGTAATTTCAGAAATACAATATTATCCGATATGCGTGGAGCAGGTGGCGATTTTCGTAATCGATATCGGTTGTTTCAGTTCAATCCTCTGGTAACTGCCCGGTAGCTGACTATCTTGCTTATGCCCTTTGGATCATCAATGTGTATCGTTATTCTGGGGCCTTTACCGTCGAGGACAGAATTGATTGTTTCCATGATCTCGCTGAATCTTTCCTCATCGTCTGCACTGTCAGATATGAATATCATCTGGTCCCTGATGGCCATCAGCAGACCCTCTACAGTTGTAATATCTCCGTTTGATGCCGCACCAGGCTCTATCTCAACCCCTATTTCCGGTATCGATACCTTGGCTCCAGGTGATCTGTACACAACAACATTCAGGTCAATTCCGTCCAGTATCTCAAGGGAGGTCTCTATGGGGGCAAGACCCTCAGTTCTCTGTATGGACGTATTCTTGTAGAAGCAGTTCTTGCACATCTGTGTCTGGATGAGTATCTCACCTTCATACGGAATTTCTGTTGCATAAAATATGAGGAATAGGTGTGCACCGCATACTGGACAGGGCATGTCAGTCTCGATTTCCCTGGGTGGCTCCTGATCCTCCATCTCACTCACCGTAGGCACTAAACCATGACCTCAGCGGCTCCGTTACAAAATATCTGGCTTTCCTGAGTGCACCAACATTTTCCGACGAAGTCAGGAACATTGTCATCTTCATGTCCCTGATTATTTCATCAATCTGGATTTTAAGGGCATCGAAGGATTTGTCCGCAGTGCTCAGGAAATTCCTGGCAAATCCCCCCATGGTCGCACCTATCATTACAGACTTGGCTAGATCCAGCCCATTTCTCAGGCCCCCGCTGCCAATCACAGGCAGACCGACATCACAGTACCTGATTGATGCAGGTGACGGTATTCCCCAGTTCCAGAACGTCTTACCTGAATGCATCTTTTCGGAATCGCTTGCCTTCACGGCCCGGTAGTACTCAATCGCAGCGAATGATGTTCCTCCTAACCCGCCCACATCAATTGCCCGGACTCCCGCGTCCTTAAGTTCCAGTGCAGCTTCGCGTGAAAACCCGTTACCAGTTTCCTTTGCTATTACCGGGTAGCTTGACGCTATGTCTTTCAGCCTCTTCATTACGCCCCTGGCGTTCCTGTCCCCCTCAGGCTGGACCATTTCCTGTAGAAAATTGAAGTGTATGATGAGGAAATCAGCATTTATCAGGCTGAAGCAATACTCAATGTCGGAGTCGGAGAATGCGGGCTTTTTCTGTCCTATAAGCTGTGGTGCTCCTATATTGGCTATTTTGAACGGGATATTGTATCCGTTTATGACAGAATATGTGTCTGCAAGTTCCTTCTTCTCCACCGCGGCGCGCATGCTTCCGACGCCCATCCCAATGCCGAAGTGTTCTGCGGCAGCTGCGAGATTTCCATTTATCCTCTTCGCAAGGTCAGTTCCACCTGTCATGGACGAAATCAGGAAAGGATACCTTGATGTTCTTCCAAGAAAGTTTACGCTTGTGTCTATCTGATCAAAATCAACCTCCGGGATAGCCTGGTGAATTATCTTAACGTCATCCCAGTAATTGTATTCTGAAGAAACAGCTTCTTTCTCGGCAATCCTTATATGTTCCTCTTTGCGGTTCTCTATCATTTGATCACGGTCCCTATCAGGTCGGGAGAATCGAGCATTCGCAACCTCTCCGGCTTTAATCCGTTAATAAGATAAACAGATTTTGCATATTTCCTGACTTTCTTCATGATTTCCAGCTTTCTTGCTATTCCGCCTGTTACGTCTATGGCCGTTGGCTGGAAGGTGGCATCCTCGTCCAGTCTGGAGAGAAGCTTTGCATCACTGTATAATTTCGGATTCCTGTTGAATATACCGTCAACGTCGCTCAGGAAAATGACCCTTTCGGGCATGAATATTCTGGCTAAGTCGTACACCAGGGTGTCTCCAGAGTATATGCCGTACTCTGTATCGCTCTTCACGTAAACGTCTCCGAAGGTCACCGGCATGATTCCACTCTCAAAGTATTTCATGAATGCGGAATATGATCTGGTTCTACCGAATATGAAAGCGGCAGGAGGGAGGGAGATAAATCTGTAATCATGGGAGATCAGTATTTCAGATACTTCTCCATTAAGCCTGAGCATATCACAGTGTATAAGTGAAAAACCTTTGCGGCTCCTTTCATTGATAGGCCCTGGGATGCCATACTCTCTTGCCTTGATGTGCCCGTATGACCCTCCTCCATGGACCAGCACCAGATCGTCTCCCAGGGAAGAGAGCATGGAGACTGCTTTCTCAGTGTCCTGCTTCATGAACCGGCGGTATTCAGTCTTGTCAGTTATGATCGATCCTCCAAGTTTCACTATGGTAGTCATGCAGATGTTACTGTCAGAAGTGATATCAATTACTTAAATACAGAGTTCAGTTTCCGGACTTTCCGCTGTTCTGCCTGATCGCATTGAGGGCATTTATCGCCTCGACCGCATGGCTCCTGGCATTCATCTGGGAGTTGTAGATGTGCCGGATAATCCCCCCTTCATCTATAACAAAGGTTATTCTTGGAGGCAGTATCGCTCCGGTTGCACCATACAGTTTCCTGATCGCCTTGTCAGGGTCAGATAAAAGCGTGAAGGGCAGGTTTCTTCTCTCCTTGAATCTTTTATGGGATTCCAGGGAATCAGAACTCACTCCGTATACAGTCGCGCCGAGGCCTTTTATATCATCCCACCTGTCCCTGAATGTGCATGCCTCTGCCGTGCAGCCAGGCGTCTCATCCTTCGGATAAAAATATAGTACCACCGCCCCATTCTTAAGTGCACCAGAAAGAGTAACAGAAGACCCGGAGTCTGACATTGCAGTGAAATCAGGCGCTTTTTCCCCAACCTTTAGAGCCATGTCATGTCCATGGGAACCTACATTTTAATCCTTGCGTATCATTCGGAGAAATTAAGGCCGAAAGCAGGAGAGTTGCTGGGGAGTCCCCTGGGTCATCGCATGATCCTGGCCAACAGTAACATGGATCTGTACCCTCCATCCACTCGGAAAGAGTCCCGTTCAAAACCTTCTATGCTGAAACCGTTCCTGAGGAGCACCTTCATGGAGGCGGGGTTGTTTTCCATCACCTTTGTGTACAGCCGCCCAATGTTGAGGGTTTTCCTGGAAAACTCGCACACAAGCTTCAGTGCCCCTGAAGCCACTCCCTTTGACCTGAACTCCTTGCCGACCCAGTATCCGACGTGTGCCTTGCCGTCGTAATAATCAATGTCCTTCAGCCCGATTACTCCGGCAGGCTTTTCGTCGAGGAATATTATGAAGTCTATTGCAAACTCATGTTTTCCCTCCTCCCTGTTCATGCTGAAGAAATAAAGTGCATCCTCTGTTGTGTATGGATGTGGAAATCCATGACCTCCGATGAATTCCGCTATGGTTGAATCGTTGGCGAGCCGCGCGATCTCAGGGGCATATTTGCTGTCAAGATCATTGGAGATCGAAATCGGCCCGTCTCTCATCAGGATACCTCTCATCAGGATACCTCCAAGGATACCCACCTCTTGAGGGGTGGGAGGAATTGGATGTTAAACTTCAAACCCTTACCATATCTTCTTAGCTTTACTTTCTTTACATTTACATTCATCTTTTTTCCCTCTTTTTTTATGATTACACTTTTCCCAATAGCATGTGTACCTACCACTTTCCATTCCTCTTCTTGAAAAAGAACAGCGTCTCCTGGCTGCAACGGATACCTTCTCCTTCGTATCGAAGGCCTGAACCCTTTCCTGTTCAACTGCAATGCACGATCACAGTTGCTACGGACTTGTGGGGCATCCGCAGGTGTGCATGTATTTCTCCCAACTAACTTCTGCTTTTCTTTCATGTTTTGCATGTTTTCAAAGCCCCCTAATCAACTCTTGCGCTGTCCCTCACGGGACAAGCCAACCCCTTCAGGGGTTGGTAGTTGACTTCATAATGGTGCATGCCGCTGGATATCTGCCGGATCAATTAAGCATTTCCGTGAAGCGCCTCCCACGCGGTGATTGATATTGCTAGGCAGTGCGAACATCAACGATTATAACCAGTGAAATGATACTATTCAATGCCAGAGAAATACCTGGAAATAACAATCAGGTACGAACCGCATTCCGTCTGGATCCTGATAAACAGGCCCGAAAAACTCAACACGATAACGGCCGGGGTTGCCGACGAGATCATTTCGGCACTTGATGAATGCAGCCAGGACAGGGAAGTGAGGGCCGTGGTGTTTTCCGGTGTGGGCAAAAATTTTTCTGCAGGAGCCGACATCAACCAATTCTACGGAATCAGCACGGATGCTGCAATAGCTTTCCACAGGAAGCTGAATGCTCTTGTACTAAAGCTTCGATCGTTTCCGAAACCGGTGATAGCTCTGCTTCATGGATACGCACTTGGGGGCGGCCTTGAGCTATCGGAATCTGCAGACATCAGGGTCGCGACTGAAACATGTACCCTGGGACAGCCTGAAGTTGACATTGGGATCAATGCCGGAGCCGGAGGAAACGTGGTGCTTCCCAGGCTGATAGGATATGGAAAGGCAATGTACCTGGCACTGACGGGGTCAAAAATCTCCGCTGCAAAGGCCATGGAGATAGGCCTCGTTGACGCGGTTGTCCCGGATGCTTCCGCGGAAAGCTTTGTAAGGGAACTTATAGGGAAGATATCCGAAAAGCCCTATGACACGGTCAGCACAATAAAAGCCGTGATGGTTAGCAGCATGGCCTCCGAGGTTTCCGCCGGACTTGAATACGAAGCTACAGCATTTGGCTATCTGCTGGCAACGGAAGAGACTCAGAAGAGAATATCCAGCTTTATCGGCAAGCACAGCCATGATAGTCGTGT
>JAJYRT010000028.1 GCA_021793945.1 Thermoplasmata archaeon | reverse complement strand
CATCCCCTGCATCCGTCCTTTATGCCAAAGCGGAACAAAAAGTAGAATAATTCCCCTGTCCTCTGAGGATACCTGTAGATTTGAGAGGAACTGATTTCATGAGCCTGACGGGAGCTTTTTACGTACCGAATACGCCAACACTGATTGGTGATTTGGGCGCTAAACATTATGATACAGAAAGAGCCCTGAAACTCATTGGAGAAGACATGATTGGAAAACCAGAGGCGGTATTCGTAGTCAGCCCACACTTTGTCACTGAGAGGGGAATCGGAATTGTCGCAAAACCAAACTTGAATCAGCTTTATGACTTTTACGGATTCCCGAAGGAATTCTACGAGATCAGATACACACCGCCAGGATCACCTGCACTAGCTGAAGATCTGCTGGATTTGGCAAGGAAAGATAACTTACCGGTGGGTTCCGCGGAAGGGTGGGGATTGGATCATGGCGCATGGTCTCCACTCATCCACATATTTCCAATGGCAGATGTGCCGATTATACCTGTATCCATATCAAATTCCATCGGTACAATGGATCACGAGAGGATTGGCGGCCTGATCAGAGGGCTTTCCGTGAAACATGAAGTAGCCATCATATCCACCGGCTCAATAATTCACAGGCTGGATCTCTGGCAAAAGGGAGTTCTCAGCGTTCCGGAGAACGCCCTGAAATACCTTGATACGTGCCTCGATGCTTTCAGGAGTGGAAACTGGGAAGAAATATGGAAAGTCCCGAGAGAGATGCGGGATTCTGCCTCTCCCGAAGGAGGAGAGCTTCCGCTAAGGATATTGGCTGGAACGGTTGGTAACAGGTTCAAGGGTGAGATTCTGGCAAACGAGACCGAGTTTGGGTCAGTTTCCCTCACAACTGCGAGTTTTACGCCCGTTCCTTGAATCGTATCAAAAGGTATATTAATCTGTATTACATACTAAGTATGAATTAGCTACTTACTACGTGATTGAGATTTACACTTTCAGTTGATCCGGGAAAATAGCATTTGGTGATAAAGATGGATGGCTTCAAACCGAAAAAAGTTGAATATGTTTTTATTGGCAAAAACACAACAGATGGCGCAGGAGTAAAGTTGAAAAGGATATTTGGGGGACACGAATCGGCAGTCAGGACAGATCCGTTCCTTCTGCTTGACCACTTTGGATCCGACAAGCCGGAGGAATATCTTTCGGGCTTCCCGTGGCACCCGCATCGTGGAATAGAAACTGTAACATATCTGCTTGAGGGCAAGGTGGAACACCAGGACAGCGAGGGAAACCGGGGAACCATTTTTCCGTCTGACATACAGTGGATGTCAGCTGCAAGCGGCATTTTCCATCAGGAGATGCCCAAGCCGCTCGACGACAAGGATCCCATGGAACTTCTTCGGGCAACTGGAATGACCACAAGCTCTGTTGGGTTTCAGCTGTGGATAAATATGCCCGCCAGGACCAAGATGTCAACGCCAATGTACAATGATATCAAGGGAAAGACAACACCAGTTGTCGAAAATGGCAACGGGTCCAGCGTAAAGATTGTGGCTGGAGAATATCTTGGAACACAGGGTTCACTGAAGGGAAGGGCGGAGATCGATCCAACATACCTTGACGTTAGAATGGAGGGTGAGTCAGAATTTACTTTTCCAGTAAAGGCAGGGTACACTTCAATTGTTTACAGCATTGCCGGAGAGGTTCTCCTGAATACTTCGGGGGATAGACTGCAGCCCGGATATGCAGCCGTATTCAGCAACGAGGGAGAGATAGTATCGGCATTCACGAAAGAAAATGCAGGCAGGTTCATTCTTCTCTCCGGCAAACCCCTCAGGGAACCGATATACTGGTACGGTCCCATGGTCATGAACAGCCGTGAACAGATAAATCAGGCCATCATGGACTTGCAGAATGACACATTCATCAGGGACAAGAATCCAATCTTCCAGTGAAGGGGCTTCATCATCGTGCTGATGTCTGAAGGCCTCCGTTTCTTATTTTCCTCAATGATTCATTGCATCCTGCCAGAACAAGTACTGCTGCTATGAGTATTATAGGTGTAAAAATAAACGATATCAGGTAAAGTATCATTGCGGCATCGAACATCCCTGTGTTGAATGCAGAAGCCAGCCTGTGCATGCCCATTATGATTCCCATGATTATCCCTATGAGCAGCAGAACAACACCCAGAAGCAGCACAGAACTGGCAAGGAGCAGTTTAGTCAGCAGCGACCCGGAAAGAGAGCTTGCTGAAATTCCGGACAGGATATTGGGAACCATAAGAATAATGGCAACCGCTGGCAGAATGACCATTGCGAATCCTGCCATAAGCAACAGGGAACCCGTCCTTGGAGATGCAAACCTCGTGGATGACTTGGAAAGAACGTTGAATCCGCGATAGAGCATGTAGTATGACAACATTGCAACAATTGTTATGGCTGCAATCAACAGCAGGAAATACGTAAACTCCGGCGAGTTTATGAAGAAAGAGACGGAGGTTGAGACAGAGCCCCCGGACACAGGTATTACGCTCGAAACGCCGTAGCCTGACACGGTTGTGGCAACTCCTATGATCCCTGATATTATGCTGATTATGGCGAATCTTCTGATAAAGAGTATTCCAGATACCTGACCGTCGGACACTGGCATGGACATTTCCAGCCCACATACCGGGCATACAGACGCACTTGCATCAACTTCCGATCCGCAGGTTGGGCATTTCCTGAGCATTAAAGTCCATTGCGTCTATGGTATTAAAAATTATTTGGGGGTCGTTTCAGATCAATCCTCATAAACCGTTCTCCCATCAGCAAAAACCATCTTTGGGTGTGATGAGATCAGGAAGGGATCATCGTTCCATACGCTGAAAGATGCGGCATAACCGTCCGCTATCTTTCCAAGGGACTTTATTCCAAGTATATCTGCAGGCTGACTCGTGAGCTTTGATATAACATCCTCCCTGTTCATGCCAAATCTCATGAAGTGCCTCATTGTGTAGAATATGTTTCTCTGCAGGATAACAGGGTGGTCGCTCATCATGCAGAATTTTATCCCGGAATTCAGGACTTTTTCGGTGTTTCTCCAAGATTCGTGCTTCAACTCAACCTTGTATGGGTGCGTGTCCAGAGGGCCGTAGATCAGAGGTATACCGGCAGCTGAAACCTTTCGGAACACATCCTCGTGATGGATATCTATTCCATGGTTAAGCACTGCGCGGAATCCGAATTCATCCTTTAGCTGCATAAGGACGAAGGCGTCATCTTCCTTGTGAAGATGCACCATCAATCTGTATTTTCCGTCCAGAATATTCATGAAAACCTCCTCCAGCGGCTCTATTTCATCTGGCGTCTTCTTCCCAAGCCTTATAAGGTTTGCAGCCTTCCTGGCCTTTGCCAGATTTTCTCTCAGGAGCGCAACTGTACCCATCCTCGTCGTGGGCCGCTTTCCCTTCCACTCGGTCGTGCTCCTCGGGTTGTACCCAAGCGCAGCCTTTATCCCGATATCTTGCATGTATGCCCTGTCAATGTTCTGTTCATAATTCTTTATGAGCACGGATTTTCCTCCGATTGGATTTCCACTTCCCGGGAGAACCACCGAATAAAGAACTCCGTTTTCAACAGATTCCTCAAATGCGTGATCATCCATGTATACACTATTCAGGGCACTGACAAGCGGGTAAATGGAATCCATCTGTTCATTCGATTCATCCTCCGCTGAAGGCTCACCCGCCCTGACCATGCCTATATGGCTATGGCCATCGATAAATGCAGGCGTAACATAGCCCTCGGAGACGATCTCGCAGTCAGGCTTCCGCTCACTGACGGAGCTTACCGATCCATCAAACGAAACATAAACATCACGTTTAGATGAAACGCCATCGTACAGAACCTTTGCTCTTACAGCTTTCATGAGATGACATTAATCCACAGTAAAAAAATCTGGTCACCGAATGAAAGAAGGTTGCTTGGTGAAACTCCAGCTTCTCATATGTAGTATTATTTATTCTCCCGACCCTCTATTTTCCATCTCTGCCAGTTTGAAACAACGTAAACAGCAAACGCGGAGGCCCAGAATATGATGGCTATGACAAGACCAAGGCCAATGAGGGATCCGCCAAAATAATATCCCATAATGTATAGCAACTCATAGGAAAATGTGCCGAGAATGATCGCTACAAGACCAAAAATTACCAGAATAATAGAGATGTAGAATGATGCGCTGTCCCATGGGTTTTTATCAGTTGTCATGTATTCAGTTTCCCATGGGCTTAAACTATTTCTTATTTTTCCCTCTTTAGGCTTTTAGAGGCAATCTACAGGAAAACAAGGGCCAGAAGAGTTATGATGAGCACTGGCGTAGCTATTATGAACCCAACCTTCATGTAGCTGCCCGGGGATATCTTTATACCTCTCTTTCTTTCAAGTGCATAGAGCCACAGAAGCGTTGCAAGCGATCCTATTGGCGTGAATTTAGGGCCAATGTCATTACCGATCACATTTGCATATAGCAGGAGACCAGGATCGGACATCCGCGCCAGAGCCAGGTTTCCTATCATAACCGATGGAAGGTTGTTCATTATTGCCGCCATAAAACCAAATATCAGTCCGGAAAACACTGTGGACAGAGGGTTTCCAATTCTGGATACAGCCGTTATGAGATCTGCAACATACTGGGTGAAACCCTGGGCACCCATGCCAAAAACAACTATGTACATTCCAAGAGAAAAGATAACGATCTGCCAGGGGGCTTCACGGATTATGCGGTTAGTGTCTATCACTCCATGCAAACGGGCCACTATGAACAGTGCCGCTACACCCGGAACGGCAATGAACGCTATCGGAATGTTAAATATGCCGCCGAGAGAATAAAGTGCCACGAGCGTGGCGATGACGGGGAAGGCGAGCTTGAACAGAAGTGGATCCTTAATAGCAGATTCTGGTTCCTCCAGCAGATCGGCGTTGAACCCGTCCGGGATCTGGTGCCTGTAGTACAGCCACAGGAACAGCACCGTTGCCAGTATGGATACGATGTCCGGCAGGATCATCTTTACAGCATATACCAGGAATGGAATGGAAAAATAGCTTGCGGAGATAATGTTGACAAGGTTGCTGATGGTCAGGGGTATGCTTGCGGTATCCGCTATGAATCCAGTTGCCATGATAAATGGGATTACATGTTTCGTGTCAAATCCGGACCTGTAGACTATGGCTATCACTATTGGCGTCAGGACCAGTGCAGTACCATCGTTAGCGAAAACAGCAGATATTCCGGATCCAAGCAGGATTATGAGTATGAAGAGCTTCCTGGCATCCCCCCTGGAATAGTGGGCTATCTTCAGTGCAAGATACTCGAAAAATCCAGCTTCATCGAATACAAGTGACGCGATTATGATTGCTACAAAGGTGAATGTAGCATTCCAGACAAGGTTCCATACAATGATTATGTCAGAAAATGACGTAATTCCGAGAATAATTGATATTGCGGCCCCTATGAGGGCAGAATATCCTATCCCCAGATTTGCGGGACGTTTAAGAACAAGGAAGAGGGTCAGGGCAAATATGGCAACGGATATGGGAAAAAGTATTTGCATCAGTGCACCAGGTCATTTCCATCTGTCTTGACGGGATCTTCCGGGCACTCAACACAGTTGCATATCATGTTTATGACATCCCCTGTCTTCTCGCCCTGTATGATCAGGTCTATCATGGTTTTATCGCTTAGGGAATATATGATCTTCTTGCCGGAAAAATAGCTCCGGACGATCCCTTTCTCCCGAAGATCCATTAGTTTGTGGGAAATAAGGGATTGCGATTTTCCCGTAGTCTTTACCATATCCCCTACGCACATTTCCCCGCTGGAAAGCATCTTTATTATATCGAGTCTTGTCTGGTCGGAGAGAAGCTTGTATATTTCCAGATCGCCAACCTTTTCCATTCGGTCACCTTTATATGAAATTAATTTCATATGATTATTCTGTCATATTTTAAGGTTCGTTCACAGGCCATATCACAGACCGGATAAATATGGTAGATACATATCAGGTCATGAAACTGCTGGTAATATCTGATGCCCACTCCAATTACCTTGCCCTGAAGGCCGCGGTCGATTCTGAAAGGTATGATAAGCTGGTATTCCTTGGAGATGCAGTTGATTACGGCCCGCAACCAGCCGAGGTACTTGATTTCATAACAGAGAATGCGGATTATTACGTTATGGGAAATCACGACAGGGCTGTTGCATACGACGAAGACTGCCACTGCTCAATAGATATGCACGATCTCAGCGAATATACCAGGAGGGAAATATCGCAGAAAATCCTCTCGAAGCAGGATTTCGACAAACTCAAGAAAATGCCCGAGAAGATTGTTGTGGAAATAGACGGTATGAAGACCTACATGACCCATGCGTCACCTTACAACAGCCTGAATGGCTACATGTATGGAAGCGAAGCCGACATGGTGGCAAGAGACAAGAATCTAATGGATTATTCCATGATAATGGTGGGTCACACTCACTATCCGATGTATTACAAGAGCAGGATCCTGAACCCGGGAAGTGTTGGCCAGCCCAGGGACGGGAACTGGATGCCGCATTATGCCATTATTGATACTGACAGAAATGAGGTAAGGTTTAGGAGATTCAGCTATGATCATGAAACCACCCTGAAGCTGATAAGGGAGCTTGTAACCAATGCGGCGATGCTGCAGAAACTCAGTAAATTCTATTCATGAAATAACGTCAGACAAAATCGGATAAGTTTAAAATCACCAGTTAAGATAACCTGCAGTATAGAAGTGGTAGGGCACGGTTGTTACCAGGAATAAGGATTCAGTTCTCCCCCAGGTGAGATCAGATGATCCTGTAAATAGTCTGGTTGGGAAGAATGGCGATCTCAGGAGGGGATGGTTCCTCAGTTACCTGTTTTCTAACATAGCAGGCGGCATAAACACACCGCTCATTCCTCT
Organism: Thermoplasmata archaeon; assembly: GCA_021793945.1. The sequence goes on along the minus strand of JAJYRT010000028.1, from coordinate 8,995 downwards.
CTTCGTGGTTATATACCTCCGGTCAAACGTCTCTCTTGTCGGGATAACCTCCGCCCTGGCGTCTGCAGCATCGGTTCCCGCCCTGATATACTGGGGCAATCTTTCTGACAGGTTCGGCAGGAGGAAAATATTTGTTTTCGCCGGATTTTTTGGCTCGTTCCTGACCCTGATCTTCATTCCGTTCGTGACGGGGATAGGCGAATACATACTGGTTCTGATGGCTTTCCAGATTGTTGCAATGGCGAGCGTTCCCGTATCAACAATGATAATACTGGAGAACACGAAAGAATCTAGATGGCCATCAATAATGTCTAGCTTCAGCATGATCACTTCCATCGGGACAGTGCTTGGCCTGATTTTCGGATCAATTCTTGTGCTTGGGGATACGGCATTCACCACCTCTTCCCTGCCGGATATTTACGCAATATCCGCAGTGGTTTATCTCATAGCGGCAATAAGCTCGCTCTATCTGCTTCCTGAACCAAGAAGAAGGCTGAGAAGAAGCAGGATCAGTGATCTCTATACTATCAGGGTCATAGAACGCATCAGATACCTGCCTTCATTCGTGCTGCATATATTCACCGAGAGCAAGAATGGCCACAAACTTTCCGCTGATCTGAAAAAATACCTCTTTTCCACAACCCTGCTAATGTTTGGCTTCCAGGTATTCTTCGTGCCGTTTCCCGTATTCCTGATAGACAGGCTGGGGGCAGGCAACCTGCAGATATTTGTGATGTATCTTCTGAACAGCGTTTTTTCAACTATCGCCTTCAGGCCAGCAGGGAACCTGATAAATCGCTTCGGGATGACGAGGATCATTTCTACTTCTATTTTATCGAGGATAATGATATTCACTGCTGCGGCTTTCATCCCGTTCTTTATAACCGGAAGCTTTGTGCTGCTCATAATAATGCTTTCATTCTATGGCATACTGGGGGGATTATGGAGCTTCATCAGCATCTCCGAGGTAACGTCGATTTCCAAGATGTGTGAAAAAGCAGTTCGCGGTAGAACTATTGGCGCCTACAATTCCCTGAATGGCGTAGGCCAGATACTCGGGGCAGGCTTTTCCGGTTTTGTTGCACTTTACCTCGGGTATGAAACAGACTTCATAATAGCGGCGGTTGTTGTCGCGATTGGCCTGTCGCTGATCCTTAAAATAAAAATCCCGTTGTCTTACGAGAGTATAGGGAAAGAGGCATCGCCTAGATGATTCCCCTGACAACATTCCTGTCTATAGAAACCCCCTTGGGAGTGAGTATTATCATGTTCTTGCCGAATCCTGCAACGTCCCCGCCAGTGTCGCGTCCCAGATACTTTATGTCGTCCAGGACCTTCCTGCGTATGAGCTCGTCATCTGCAACAGGACTGTAATCTATTATCAGTATGGTTCCGCCGTAGGTGAATTCCGACAGTCTCGAGACATCGTCATACCTGTTAATCTCCACGATGCGGACGACCATGTCAGAACCCGTGAAATCATCCTGCATCTTGAGTTCGTCCAGGTCTATGAATTTCCTTGACCTGTCCTTTCCCTTCGAGGATTTTGACTTGCTTTTGTTTCCCCTTAGTAGCGCCATCTGATCAGGAAATAAGACTCAACTAAGATATAAAGATTTTTTCATTAACTTGCATCTACGAGATTCGGAGGCATTCTCACTTCCTTGTCATCTTGATGAAAATATTCATGAGATTTGATATTCCGTCTCCCCATGTCTTGAGTTTTGGTTTCGTGATTCTCACTCCGTAACGGATAGGCACCTCGATGAACCTCCCCCTCTTCATTGCCTCTATCTTGATTTCCTGCGAAAAGGACATCCCATCGCTCAGATGCCCCATCTTCCTGTATATGTCTGACCTGAATATCCACATCCCGCTCTGGGAATCCTTCATAGAGTGCTTGAAGAACAACCGGATTGTTATATTCAGAACGCTGTTGCCAACGAAGTGCAGGGTCGTGTAATTTTCGTTGTTCCGGAGGGACATCCTGTCGCACGAGATAAAATCCACATCATCCTTTACAAGCAGGTCAATGAGCGTGGTGACTATGTCTGTTGGATAGGTCCCGTCTCCGTCCATACACACTATTATATCGCCGCTTGCCTGGTTCAGGCCCGTCTTGTAAGCCAATCCATATCCGCGAAGGGGCTGGTCAATGACCCTGGCACCCTCTGACGAGGCTATCTGCTTCGTCCTGTCCTTTGAATTTGTATCTACGACCAAAATTTCAATGTCCTCGAGAGCCTTCAGGCCCTCTATTACATTTCCAATGGTATTCTCTTCGTTCATCGTGGGGATGACTGCACTGATCTTTGGCATGTTCCGCGAACCTAATCATCATCGTTGTATAATACGTTTGTCAGCGAACCGGGTTGCTTGCAGGCATTGTTACCCAACCCTGGCAACCTCGCTTGTCCCGTTGTTTTTCCTTATTTCATACATGGCGTCGGCGACCGCATAGAGTTCCCTGTGATGCGTTATTAGAACAAGTTGCGGAACTATTCCCTCGTCCCTCAGGGAGTATTGTATTATGTCCCTGAGGTTTGCCCTCCTGTCCTCATCGAGGAAGGTTGTAGGTTCATCCATTATTATGGTGCTTATCCTGTTTCCCAGATAGCTGGAAATTGCAAGTCTCACGGCAATGGCAAGCGCCGTTCTCTCCCCACCGCTCAGTGAATCTATGCTCTCCATGGTTCCATTCTGCGAAACCTGTATGTCCAGGTCCTCGTCGACAGTCACGTCATCTATATTCAGGTTGAAGGAAGCTATGAGAGAGATGGTCTTATCAGAGATATATGCGGAGAATCTCTTCCTTATTATCTTCTGTACGCCGTCCCTGTCGAAGGCCTTCCTGATGTCCTCCAGTTTTAGCATCGCATTCCTGTACTTTTCGTACATCACCCTTGATTTCTCAAGCTTCTCTCTCTCGGAAAGAAGCTGGGATATCCCCTTCCGGATCTGTTCGTCCCTTCCCCTCAATCCCGCTATCTCCATCTGCCTTTCCAGCAATTCGCTCCTCAGTTTCTGGTATGATTCTTCCGCCTTTCTGTAGCTGACTTCTGAACCGGACTCAAGATCTATCTCCCTGGCCAGGTCGGAAAGAACTTTTTCCATCTCCTTCACCCTCTGGGATATCTCATTCTCGGTAACCTTCAGCGAATCCAGTTGAGACATTTTTCTTGAAATGCTGTCGTATTCTCTCCTGATATTTTCAAGTGAAGCCACACTGTCAATACCGGGGATGAATCCGATTTCCCTCTCGATTTCCGCCAGTCTACCCTCAATGCTTGAAACCTCTCCAAGGAGGCTTGTTCTCTGCGCCCTGAGTTCCTCTATGTTCATGGAGTCTCTCGTAGCAAGCGTAATGGAGTATTCTCGATGATTCCTGCCCTTCGCATCCATAGCACTCCTGACATCCGCAAGCTCTTTTTCCACATTCTTTATCCTTCCGTATTCTGTAGAATATTTTCCAAGGGCTGCTTCGGCTTCCGCATATTCCTTCTCAGAAGCTTCAAGGTCAGAAACTGCTGCGAGGGCATTCCTGAGTTCTCCGGACTGGATTTTGTCGATTTTCTGCGTAATCTCTGATATGAGGCCGGTAAGCTCTGCCTTTTTTTGCGACGCAAGGGATATCTCTTTCAGTGCCTCCGTCTCCCTCTTCCTGTATTCGTCAAGCATGGACGAAGCATGATCCGGTGTAAGTTCAGACCCGCAGAGGGGACAGACGCTCTTCCCCTGGAGAGTTTCGAGACTCTTCCTGATTTCATTCAGCATCCTTGTCTGGTTCGCCGCGCCGGCCTTAAGTGTCTCAATTTTCCCGGATGCATCCAGTTTCTCGGAATTGAGCCTTTCCCGGAATTCTGCGATGGAGTCCTGGGTGATTGTCATCCCCTCTGGGACAATGCTCCTGTACCTCTCTATGGCTGCGGCATCACTCTGAAGTTTCTCAATGCGCTTCTTCTGCAAGCCCATCAGTTGTTCTGCAGTTTCGTATTGCTTCACAGTGCCGGCCGCCTGCTTCATGTACTTTTCCATATCTTTTTCCTGTTCATCCAGGCTGTTATATTCCTCATAGTCCTTCTGCAGCATTTTCAGTTTCGAATCCAGTTCCTCGTATCTGTTCATGCCGTCTGAAACGAGCTTTAATCTCGATTTGGCGGAAGTCAGATCCTTTCCCTCGAGCAAATACCGGGAGATCTTCTCGCCGTTCCTGTACAGCGGATCGTTCTCGATCTCATGCCTTCTCTTCTCGGTGTCCTTGAGCGATTCCATCAGTGCTTTTGTTTCATTGATGCGCTGAATGGCACTGTCGAGATCCTTCCCCATGGTCTTCATCTGGTTTGTCTTAGTGACGTAATTCTGGTATGATCTGTAAAAATCATCCCTTTCCCTGTTTTTTGCATCCAGGCTCAGGGAAACATTATTCATTTCATCCTGTTTTGTGGCGATTGTTTCAGATATTTTTCTCAGTGCTTCCTGGTTTCCGTTTATCTCTGTGGAAAGCTCCAGAAAACGTTCATCGCTGTACTTGAATCTTGCGGACTCCAGCTCCATCCTGCGAATATAATCGCTGATTTTCGATGCCTGTTTTCCCAGCTTCTCTATGTTTATGACCTTTGAGAGGAAGTCCTTCCTCTTCCTCGGCTCCTCGGAGATCAGGGAATCTATGTCACCCTGCCTGACAAACACGGAATTCAGGAAAATGTCCTTTGACATGCCAAGTATTCGGGATATCTGTGAAGTAACGCCCTCCGAAGTTTCCGCTATCATGCTTCCGCCGGACTTCAGCCATGCCTCCTTTGCACCCTTCCTGATCGCTATGGACCGGTAAAGTTCATAGTCCAGCCCGCCCATGTTGAAATTCAGCGTGACCGATGCCTCCAGTTTTCCCTTCTTTATCATGTCCTGCGTGTTTCCAGAACGCCTTTCATTGAACAGCGCGAACTTGATGGCATCCACAATGCTCGATTTGCCTGCTCCGTTATTGCCAACAATGAGGTTCACTCCCGTTGCAAAATCTATCTCCGTGCTGTCGTGTGATACAAAATTCGTGAGTTCTACGGATCTAAGCATCATATTACTGATCCTCCCCGATTCCAAGATATCCGAGCATGGCGGAATATGTGCGTTCATCGTCATCATTAAGCAGGGATTCATAGAGTTTTTCAGCAAGGGAGGCCAGTTCCGCATTATCCCTGAAATAGGCGGCAAAGTAACTCTTCATGCTGTTGTCATCGGGTTTTTCAACTTCAGCCCTGTCTTCGCTAATGAATTCCGGTTTCCTGAAAATAGCCCTTTCCTTCAGTTCCTCAAGCTTCCTGATCACCCCGATCCTGTCGGATTTTCCAGAAATTCTGAGGCTGACTATGGGCAGCTTTCCATTATTGCCTGGCTTGTCTCCCAGGGCACTGCCGATCAATTCAAGGTAGTTTTCCTCCCTTGCGTCTATCTCTATCTGTGGCCTGACCCTCTTCAGCGTGATTCTTTTCACTTCGGCTTTTCCATTCTCAATGGTCACAAGGTTAACTCCCTTGCCGCTTCTCCTGTAGGCCCTTATCTCCCTGGTACTGGTCATCTCCGTGGAACCAGCATACGCAAACACGCTCCGTCCATTCTTGACAATGTCAGAATCATGTATGTGGCCAAATGCCAGGTAGCTGAAATTCACAGGCACATCGCTTTTCAGCGCTTCGCATTCCTCCGGTGGAAGGTAACCCTCAATTGCCTGGTGAGAGATGAGGATTGATGAGGCGGAATCCCTGGCAATGGAATCTGCCTTGCGGTATTCCTCTGGAAGCTGGGCTTTCCTGAAACCCTTCATGTTTGAAATCCCGCAAATCGTGATATCCTCGCCATTCTTGGAGTAGGTGGCGCTTTCGCATCCGTCCCTGCCCAGAAGTATTATGTTCAGGTGATCAAATATGTCAGCTGCAGGGAAATCAACGCGCTTTGGCCTGTCATGGTCTCCAAGCACCACATACATCTTTTTTCCACTTTCCCTGATCCTCAGGGCGGCATTCTTGAATTCCGTCAGTGCCCTGTTGCTGGGGTCCGCATAGTGGAAAAGATCGCCGGAGTGGACAAAGAAGTCAACATCCTCTGCAAGTCCTATGTCAACAGCTTCCCGGAAAGATTCATAGAAATCCTCCTCCCTGAGTTCCATCATGTACTGCCTTGCACCGAGGTGTGTGTCCGAAAGATGGAGGAATCTCACCAGTTCAATCACCCATGAGGCTTGAAATGTCTTTCCGGATGCTGTCTGGATCAGTTTTCCTTGATCTTTCCAGAAGGCTCTCCTTCAGCAACGCGACAATATCCACGTCCCCTCCACCCTCGTTTGTTTCCCTTTTCCTGATTTTCACAATAACGGGCATTTTCACAAACTCTCCCAGCAGTATGCCTTCACCCACGTCAAGCGATGGCAGATCAGACATTATGGATTCCCCGACACTTTCCCCGCTCTCCATGACCGCCTTCTGATCCATGGGGTTCGTTATCCTGAGTATTATCTCCGAGTTGCACTGGCTCAGTACGTCCTGATCTATCTTTCCCGGACGCTGCGTTATCACCACCAGGAATATTCCGAATTTCCTCCCCTCGGACGCTATCCTCTTGATAAGCTGGGATATCTGTGTATTGGTAGCCGGTGGGACAAAATTGTGGGCTTCCTCGATGAATATGAAAACAGGGAACCTGTATGTCGAGGAGAGCTTGCTCTCGTATATCTCGCTGACAACCCTGTATGAGAAATAGTTTGCCATGAACTGGTCCATGCCTGAAAGATCGAGGATGCTCATCTGCCCTGGTGCGAGATAGTCTCCCTTGCCAGTGGTTGCTTCAGAGAATATCCCCCTTATCTTCTTCAGGAATTTTATCCGCCCGTCTATTTTTCTCTTGTCTTCAGGCTTCAGCGTTTCAAGTGCGTTGAGGAAGTCCTGGAAATCACCCTTCCCGGTCATTGCCTTCTGGGCGGCATCAACTATCCCGGACAGGTTGGTCCAGTTCTCCCTTATGTTCATTATGCCGGCAAGATCCTCGGACGTCAGGTCCTGGAAGCGAAGGGTGAATTCCTCCACTATACCCTTGCCGTTAAGTTCATATCTTCCAGTGCTGAGAGGAGTGCGAAATATCCTGATAAACCTGGAATAACTGTTTCTGGTGCCACCTGACTTCATAAACACATAATCGGCGTGTGGATCCAGCACTATGATGGATGCGCCTTTCTTCAGCAGTTCCTCCATGATCACGCCTGCAGTATGGCTCTTTCCAGCTCCAGTCTGCGCAACTATTGCAAGGTGCCGCCTGAGCCCGTTTGCACTTACTGATACCTTCACGTCCGTCCTGTCTCCCAGGTAGCCAATTTCAAGCGCATCATCGCCGGGATAGCCAAAGGCATTCTGGAGCATGGATGAATCTGCAGAGTATACCTTCAGCCCGGGGTGAAGGAGATCCCTGGACTGCCTGAGCCTGCCATCCTCAAAGGTTCCAATGGTTCGCGCCTGGCATATACTCACCCTGTCTATTATGTCCGATTCGACATATTTCTGAATGCTGGAAAAATCCATGCTGTCGTTGAGCAGCTCGCTCCGGGAGACTATCCGCTCAATTCTTCCAAGTATCTTCGTATCACCGTAGTCGATGGATACGTAATCCCATTTCCTGACCGGCGTGCCTGAACTGATAACAAACTGGAAGCGATCGGAGGTGTTCTCCCCCACAGTATACCCAATATTAGATCCTGATCCTTGCACGTCGTTCCCCCCTGGTTTCATAGAATTGGATGCCGGTCATCCTCTCAAATGTTTTCATGTAAAGGTTCTCTATCTCGGGCGTCCTGAATTTCACAAGCCTGTCCACGTCAGCCAGCCATATGTTGTGTGCCTTTAGGCCGCCGTAGCCCCAGAATATCATGTTCAGCAGATCCTGACTGACCGATGCAGGCTTCGCCCCGCCTGATATGTTGCCCTGTGCACTGCCGGAATAGACATCAACCTTGATTGGCAGATCCATTGTGTCAGGCACAGCATGGAATGTAACAACGTTTACCTTCCCATTTTTTGCACCGATTTTCATGGGAACCATCAGTGGGGTAGAATAACCGCTGAACCTTGCCATGGACCTGACAAGCAGGTGATCCGTCTCCTCCACCTTACGTGCTGGATCGCCCGTTATGCCCTGAAGGTACCTTATGAACATCCTCGAATCGGAGCTCTTTGACACAAAGACCAGTGGAACTCCGGTGTCTGATGACATCTGGAACAGGTCTGCGAGTGTGGAGAAATAAGTGTCCATGAAGTTCTCGTATTTAGTGGCATTGATCACCCTGGATTCATGCATGAACCTGCCTATGAGGGAACCGTCGATTAGGGCAAAATCAGGTTTACTCTTGCGGAGTACGTCAATAACGGATAGATGCTCATTGTGTTCCATCAGCAGGTTGACAAGAGGAGCCAGGTCGTCACGAGCCACAGAAAGCACCTCAGCGAGGAATTTGCTCCATATTTCGTCCCCAAGGCGAGAATATGCCCTGATCAGTATAAGCTTCTTTCCGGAATAGAGTTCACGGATGAATTCGGTGCTGTCGGTTGCCGATACCGTGTAGTTCCTATCCACATTAGGAGAAAAAGGATGAAAGTTTTTGCTGAAAGCTTCTTCGTAATGGAGGTATGGTTCTGACCCCTGTTCCATGACCAGTGAATCCCTGATCTCATGCATGTTATTGGAGAGGTAAGCTACAAAATCGGAATAGGTGTCATTCATACGGACTTAATGCGATCCTGTGGATAAATACTTAATTGCTCATTCCCAAAAAAAGTTAGAAATGACACTGCAAGCCTTTCAATAGCTATAAATACAAGATAATATTGGGATTTGACCAGATGGCAAATATCTTCTATTTCAGCATTGAGCAGGACGATTGCCCACATACATTCATAACGGGCCAGGTTGGGGGGCTCTCAATATTCATAATCAATACACTCAGCGCTGGCAGGAA
>JAJYRT010000201.1 GCA_021793945.1 Thermoplasmata archaeon | reverse complement strand
AGTGGAAGCTCTGATATTTCATCTCTTTCCTGACATTTCTTCCTCAAGCGACTTTCTGAAGCCGAGCGGGTTCATGCCCCGTATGAATATTTTTATCTCCTCAAGGGAGACTTCCCTGATCATCATCGCTATCCCTACAAAAATAAATAGAGAAGCTATGGAAACTGGGAGGAGAACGATTATGTCCTTGACGTTTATCAACATCGAAACGCCCAGAAGGAAAACAGCTTCCGCTCCAGCTGGAATAAGCTGCTTTGCGAGGTAGAAATTGAACCCTGCACCATGCGACCTGTACAGCATTGTCTGCAGTATGACGTAATTGGCTAGTGTCACCATAAGCGTGCTTATCGCAGCGCCATCAACGCCAAGTGAGAAGACTCTGGTTCCAAATATCATAGGAGGCACCAGGATGAAGTTCAGGACTATGTTGGCGGTAACGGACAGTAGCGAGAGGATTCCGATAACAGGTGACTTTCCCCTGGCTATCAAAGCAGATGAATACGGAGAAAGCGTTATGGAGAAATATATGTTAACCGCCAGGATTCCAAGAATTACAGAGTATGATATGAAGGCAGCACTGAAAAGATTTACGATTTCGCTGGAATAAACTATGAAGAGTACAACAAATGGAAGTATGAAAAGTGAGATGAAACGCTCGTACTCCTTTACCGATGAAGAGAAACTCTCCCTCGTTCCGTGAGTGTGCATCCTGGAAAGCATAGGGAGGAAAAATACTGATACAGCACTTGAAAGGCTGGATATGAGCAGCACAATCTTCTGGTCAGCGTAAAAAGCGGCTGTAGCTGTAGCCTGCCAGAAGAACTGTATGATTACCTTATCAATATTACCGTTGATAGTTCCAAGTGCAGCGGAAAATGCAAGTGGCAATGCTATTTTCCTATATTTCCTGAATGCGTTCCAGCTTGGCCTGCCAATCTTCCATGGCCTGCCAATGTAGAGCGACACCAGGAAGTACGTGGTATATGTCACGCTGTATATCAGGCCAAGAGCGATTGCCCCGCTTATAATCTCATGGCCAGGAAGGTTGTAATAGAACGCAAGGCCGAGAAATATGAATATGGAGTTTCGCAGTATGGCCTCGATGAGCGGGGGGATTGCCAGTCGCGTCGGCGAGAGGTTTGCGGAATAAAATGAGTTCGTGAACCCTATGAGGCTGTTGAAGAAATAATAAGGTATAAGGGCGATTACGACCCAGTATTCAACCGGGCTCTCGAAGCCCCTGTGAAGAACATCAGTCCATACCAGGAGGGCACTAAGGGTTACGATGACGAATATAATTCCGAGCGCGAGCTTTATGGCAAGGAAAGTGCCGTTGTTCTCGGCAATGTCTTTTCCCTCAGCCTGTGTTTTGACGTTTGCAGTCGTGAATCCAAGGTCCGTCACAAGAGACATTGTGCCCGCAAATCCCATGCCGAATGCGAGGAATCCAAAAGCCTCGACGCCTATGAATCGCGTTATGAAGAATAGCCCTACATAACCGAACAAGGCGCTTATCACGTTCTGCGACACTATAATGGAAGACTTGCGGCTTAGCAACTGCAAGAGCATAGTTAACTCACGAAATAAATATTGTCCATCGACAAAAATAGCTAAATGCATAAACCGCTTTAGTAACCGGATGCCCTGGATAGAGAAGTATAGGCCACAGACACTGGAAGACCTCATAGTGAGCGACGAGACACTGACTCAACTCAGCAAATGGGTGGAAGCGTGGAAAGAGGGGGTTCCCGCAAGAACAACGCTTATACTGCACGGAAAACCCGGCATGGGAAAGACGTCATGCGCATATGCTATCGCCAACTACGCAAAGTGGAGCGTTGTTGAGATGAATGCATCTGACCAGCGAAACAGGGACAGTGTAAGGAGAGTCGCACTCATGGCTTCACTGTACTCTGATATAACCAGCTTTTCCTCTCCGGATAGCGTGAAAAGAAAACTTATTCTTGTTGACGAGGCAGACAATATGTTTGAGTCCAGATCATCGGAAACGGGAGGCGATTCAGGCGGGACCGCTGAGCTTGCCAGGGTGGTGAGGGAAACCAGAAACCCGATTATAATTACCATGAACGATTTCTATGAGTTCAGGAGAAGGGGGCAGAACCGTGAAATAGCTGAAAATGCCATAGTGATCGATTTCTCGCCATACAAGAGGAAGAACACCAATGACTACAAGCAATTCAGGCTGAAACTCATGAAGAGAATCAGGTACATACTCGACAGTGAGATGATCAGCCTTCCCCAGTCGCTTATCAATGAGATAATGGACAGGGATTCAATGGATCTAAGGAGCATAATAAATGACCTGGAGTCGTTTTGTGGCGGATCAGGTGGCAAGACCCATGATTTTGATTTTTCTTTCAGGGACGAGACTGAGAGTCCCTTCAACATAATGATCTCAACTTTCAAGTCAAGCACTTACGACGATGTGCTTGACGCCTTGATGAGCAAGGAAGACGAATTCAGTACCGAAGATTACCTTATGTGGATTGACAAGAACCTTCCGGAGGAAGCAAAGGAGTTTGAGGACCTCGCCAATGCATTCGACCTGGTTTCGCTTTCTGACGTTTTCATCGGTAGAGTGCTGAAGAAGCAGCACTATGCCTTCAAGCGATACTCCGAGGAAATTGCGGCTGGCGTCTCGACAAGAATCGGAAAAAGGAATCAGAGCTTCGTGAAATACCAGTTTCCGTCATATATTTCCGCAATGTCCAGGATGAAGGGCACCAGGTCAAGCCGAAAGTCCATCGCTACAAAACTGGGAAGACTGACGCACTCAAGCACCTCGACAGCAATGGACTACATGTGGTTCTTTTCATATATTTCAAGGAAAGATAGAAAGGGATACGCGTCCTTGTCCGATAAGCTGGTGATATCGGAGAAAGAAGAGGATGTATTGAAAAAAGCCGGATCAGCGAA
>JAJYRT010000027.1 GCA_021793945.1 Thermoplasmata archaeon | reverse complement strand
TCCTGGAAGAGAGAAACAGAAAGGAGGAGAGAATATTGAAGAACAGGATCGAGAAGAAAAGGAGGTTGAAAGAAAATGTCTCATTGGAAGACAGAATATCTGTCCAAAATTAAGGGGCTCAGATCACTTTCCTTATCCGGCAGATCAGAGGAATTCTTCAGCAAGTCTTGTCTTGCGTGCTTGATGATCTCATTCTCACTTGATTCCTTCCTCCTTATCCTGTCAAGTGTATCGTTCATCATCCTGATCACATGGAAGTGATCAAAGACCAAGGAGGAATCCGGGAAATATTCCTTTGCGCCTGATGTGTATGATGGATACTTTGTAATCGCCGGTTAATTTTTGTCCATTTTATCCTTGGCTACCCCGCATGCACATATGTGGGATCCTGAGAATACGGTCAGGGCTTCCACGTGCGTTCCTCGGTGCCTTGGACAGAATAGGGCTGTACACATACGGAGCACGGGAATCTTGATTCCCTTGGGGAATCCATGGCGATACCACCCCTCTTTCCCTGGTGATCAAACTTGATCTCCTTTATGATCCACGGTTCCTCTAGACCTGGAAGTCTCCTGAACAGTTCCTCTGAATTCTCAGAATGTAAATGAATGATGGTTTTTCATTTACCCCCAAAGAGTTAAGGATGTCCCAAAATCCTATTCTGAATTTCAGAAGGTCCCATCAGGATAGTGTCTTCGCTCAGTTCTTTATCATGTCCTTTAAAACCATTTTTTGAAAACACGGCATACGTATATTTTTTCCCGGGATATTGTTTTCTCAGTGTTTCTGATTTTATTTTCAGGGCTTCAACCACATTAACCGATACAGGATAGTTTACCCACTTGCATTCAGCGAAAAGCAATTCTCCGCGTATTTCGGATTGTGCTACAATATCGATCTCCTCAACATCACTGCCCTTTTTTCCGGAACCGTTTCTGCCCCACCACCTGGAAACGGTGTCAAAAGGTCTGCCCAAAATACCCTCCAGTATGAGTTCCTTCACCAAGTTCTCAAACTGCTCACCTGCAAAAGTGGGAAAATCAGCTTTTATGCTCTCAAGAACACCTGCATTGTGAGAGCTCTCTATTTCGCTCTTATGCGGCAATACATACCTGAACCAGAATTTCAGGTACTGATCTGATATCCAGTACAATCTTCTCTTGTACCTCTCGGAAGCACCGAATGGCTTTTCAGGCAATACAAGACCGAGTGACATGAGGACATCCAGATACTTGGATACCATACTCTTGTCCAGGCCGGAATATGTACATATCTCACCCAGTGTATGATTTCCGTAGGAAATTGACCTGAGTATCAGCATATAATTCCTTGGTTCCCTGAATTCAGTCCTGAGGAGGAATTCAGCCTCTTCATAGAGCGCTGATCCTTTTGAAAGCAAGTTCTTTGATACATTCCCCCAAAATCCAGCATCAGGATCAAGTTTCATAAGATATTCTGGTATGCCGCCAAGTACAAAGTATGTCCTGCATAGGTCATCAAACTCATAAGCCACAAATTCAGCTAAATGTCTGAACTTCAAAGGTTTCAGCTGAAGTTGACCGGTTCTTCTGCCGTAAAGAGGACTTCTGTAGGAAAGCACTTCATTTTCCATTATGCTGATTGATGAGCCTGAAAGAATCAGCATCACATTCATCTGACTGAGAATGGTGTCGTATATTTTTTGAAACACTGACGGAATCGCCCTGTTAGCCTCTACAAGATATGGAAATTCGTCTATTGCAATTATGATCCTCGATTCCTTTGCTTTTGCTTGAAATGAACTGCTTGAAGCCAGAATGGTGAAAAGAGAGTGCCAATCGTCAAAGTTGGGCTTTAAAATGCTGTCATCTTCGAGAAACTTTGAGATGCTAGCCCTGAAGTTTCTTATGTTTTCCCTGTCTCCTTCCGCGGTGGCGAGAAAGTAAACCCCTCTGTTTCCAATGAACCTGCTGATCAATGCGGTTTTTCCAACCCTTCTTCTGCCATAAAGGATGAAGAGCGAAGCTTCCCTGGATGAATAAGCATTTTCAAGGATTTCCATTTCCTCAACTCTGTTGACAAATTTTTGTTGAGACATAAGTATTATACTTTATTCACAACTTACATATTAACATGTCCAGACTGAACGTATTGAGTGGTGGTGTAACAATTTCTCTTAAGGAAACAGCGGGTTGTCGTCCTGGCTCGAGTCTTCTTTTTACTACTTCGAATGAAACAACCACTCCTTCTGCAATTTCCAAAGAACCTTACGTGTGCTGTCTGAACTTGTGCGGTATAATTCCCCGCTTTCGATAATTCTAAGCATGATTTCGTGGTATAAAGTCACTGACAGGAGGATGGTTTACATGCGCACTGTCCTTGACCCGAGACCTTCAGTTGAGTTTTCCTTCTATGTTGTGCATCCATGCTTGAAACAAAGCTGCTGAAATTTCCAAGGTTCAATCTCCAGGAGATTCCCGGCACAGTTCTTCCTCCATTTCCAGAAGAAATCTCTTCTTCTCTTTTCCAAGGCCGTACCCTGCCAGAGAACCGTCCTTCCGGATTGCCCTGTGGCACGGAATGAGCAGAGGAACCTGGTCTGATCCGCATGCATTTGCCGCCGGCCTGCAGGAATTTGAATTACCTGTTGAATCCGCGATCTGGTTATAGGGCCTCATTTTCCCATATGGAATAGCGCTGATTGCTTCCCAGACTTTTCTCCGGAATTCCATGCCGTCAACGTCGACTGGCAGGTTGATCCAATGGGTCTCAAAATAATCGAATACCGCTTTCAGGCTCCCCGATGATCCTCTTTCCCTTACTGGGTTCGAGGCCGGATACTCACGCAGAATCGGGATTTCGAGATCTTTTTCACTATCTGCCATGCTTACTGCGCAAATTCCGGTCCGTATCTTCCACCATAACGTAACCTGAGGCACACCTTCCAATCCCATATCTTATGGCCATTCCCCTCCATCCGTTCCTTTACCTGGCAGTACTCAGGCCCAACTTCGAACATTCACTTCCTGTAAATCCACCTCTGCGTGTTGTAACCGGTCCTGTATATGGATACCGGTACAGGACTTCCATCTTTCAGGCTCTCCTTCAAGGCCTGTATCCTGCATTCCTCGGCTATTTTCTGGGGGATATGCCCATAAACTCCGTAAACGCTTTCTGGAGTCCGTACCGGCTTATGCCGAAGGCAGCCTCAAAGGACTTCGGCGAGAGATCGGACGGTGTGTTCTCACGAATGTGGTTGCAAACCCGATCAACGAGTTCCGCATTCCTACTGTTTGTCTGGATCATTTTGCAAGCCTGCAATGGCACCGGGCTGATTCACGTTAAAGATGTTTTGCCGAATTCTTGCAGTATTTATGTCCTGTGGGTGAGTGCTTTCCTGCATTACAGAATTAGCCTGCGAAAAAAGTGATCGATGAGGGTCAAGAGCCCTCATGCCTATGCTTACTTATCCCTCCTGTGTCCGACCATAGCTGCCCCAGCCAGTACCACGAGTGCAATGACTGAGATCAGGATGTATTCAAAATAATGCGAGAAGATCGCTGTGAAGGAGGAAGTTGACTGGATCTTGGACAGTACAATGTTAATCGTCACCTTCTGCCCTGGTGCAAGTTTTACTGTCTGGTTATAGCCATGGTATCCTGAGTCATTGGATGAAACCGTGTAAGTGCCATTCTTCACCGTAAAGTTAAATGTTCCGGAGTGTGAAACGGGATTGCCGTTGATATAAATACTGGCTGTAGAAGGGGTGATGCTCCCGGTGATGAATGAATACTCACTGAATTTTACGTTGAATGTAGCGTTCTTCCCGGCCACCTTGAAACTCAGGTTGCCCGTGTCAGCGTAGTACAGGCTGCTGGACGGGAATCCTGCAGAATAGGTTCCGTTTGTAAGATTGAAGTGGATGCTTGTCCCGGTTGAAGACTCTGAATGCCCTCCGATGTCCACAATCCAGGAGGCACTCTTGGGGAGACCGGTCTCGTTGAAGTAAACGGTGTAGTTTACTGCGTGGAATGTGATAGTGATCGACTGCCTGGAGCCCTGGACATTGAAAGAACCGGAGTAAGCTGAGGGGGCATAATCCTTATTCTCAGAGCTTACGAAGTAGGAATAAGTGCCGTTGGAGAGAAGTACCCCCCTGTCCCCGGCCCCGGTGATCGTGTCCTTCAAGTTTGCAGAGTTGGTTATTGTAATGCTCCATGTCGGCGGATGCACTCCCGCTTGGATGAAATCCACTACATATTCAACCGGAGAGAATAGGATCTGGATGTTCTGCGCAGTTCCGCTCACAGTAAACGCACCCGTGAAGGCAGATGGTTCATACATCTTGTTTGAGGATGCCACCGTATATGTGTAAGTACCGTTGAACATCGCTGCGGACACATTACTGCTGACGGATGCGTTTGCCTGGCCGGTTGAGAGATTGAGGTACCAGGCAGTACCTGTGGGGAGTCCTGATTCCATAAAAGTCACGTTGTACATGACAGGAGTGAAGGATATGTTTTCCAGAACAGTCTTTCCTTCTACAACAAAACTGTTCGCATAGACGGGATGATAAAGCCTTCCGGAATCGGAAACCCTGTATGTGTACGTCCCGTTGAACAGGGAGACCGTGTATGTGACGCCACTGATTCCGCCAGAATTCACATGGTTACTGAGGTTCACGTACCACGTGGTGCCCGGGGCAAGCCCGGTCTCGGCAAAGGTGACGTTGTATGAACCGATTGTGGAAAGCTCGTATGTCACCCCCTTGCCTGGAAGCAGCGTGAAGCTCCCGCTTCCCACCGTTATGAACTGCTTGGTCGAAGCATCCCATATCGAGAAGTGATAAGTTCCGGGAGCCATTGTGACATTCACCAGGTCATTCACAAACTCGGTCACGTTGGTTCCGTTCACATAGAGATATCCCTTCGAGATAGAACCGATGACCGTCATCCAGCTTGAGTATGAACTGGAGTAAGTCCGGGTAAGACTTCCGCTCCCTGCAGTATCAGAAAGATAAAACTGGCCCGTGGAGCTGTCGAAGTAATCCGTCGTCAACACGTTGGACATTGCCTCCGCCGTGTCACTGCCGAAATCGTAGGCGTTGGAGATTTCCTTGAAGTTGTGCCCATTGTAGTATTCGAGAGAAAAATTCACGGATGATGCTTTGTCCGTTGTGTTGTATCCACTGTATGGGCCGCCCATAACGAGTTCCGCATCAAAGAATGTCCTGTATGGATTGTAGCTGTTTCCATTGACAACGAAACCATTGTCCCTGACCATACTGGTTGCAAATTGGAAATAAACGTTGTCAAATGTCTGCCATCCGTACCCGTCATTATAGGTGAATGACACTGCGGGTACTGCTTTTCCACCGTACGTGGTCTGGTATGACTTTACAAGGAATTGCAGTGTTGTTGGATAGGCGGAGGTTATGGAACTTCCTGCGGTGGTAGCCCCATCGTAGTAGAAGTAGTCGGCTGAGTTGTAAAGGTAAATGGATCCGTTTCCGTGAAGGGAGTTCGGGTTCAGGGTGGAAGGGTTAGCGGACATGTTCCATATGTTGTTCCATATGGTGATCACGCCCGTGCCGCTCCCCTGGGTGGTGTTGACTTCTGCAACATCCTGGATCCAGTAATCATAGGAACCCAGGGTGGTGTTGAACTGTAGGATCACGTTGAGCTGGAAACTCATGGCCCTTCCTGAGGATGGGAGTCCCCTGACACTCAGGGAGTTGATCTTTGCTATGCCGAGGAACGCCGTGGTGTTGTAGTAATATGGAGTGTTTCCCGGGCCTACTCCAAAGTCGGCTATTCCCATTGGGGCTGGCTCCCCTGAATACAGGGCATATGGGTTCACCGCGTTGCCCTTTCCCCCAGTGTTTACGTGACCTATCCCATGGGACGGGATCAGTGCATGAGCCGGCGCAGCCGGATGACTTACGGCCAGGGGCTGGTCTCCATTTGGCAGCGAATAGAGCGGAACCTGCATTATGACGATACTGACCATTATCAGTGCCAGAAATGGCTTTGCGAAACTACTTGACATTACAATGTAATTATTAATGCATATATATTATGCTTCGTGATAGTTTGCAGGCCTGTTCCTGCATGCAGTCTCAGGAAACCTCCTTAAGTGCCCCCCTCAGTACATGAACGGCGATCGCGGCGTCCTTTTCTGTTATCCAGCCCATGTGCCCAATCCTGAAGTACCTTCCGGCCAATGCCGGATGCACCCCCGGGGCAAACTCCACCCCGCGCCTCAAGGACGCTGCAAGCAGGTCCCCCGGAGAAATCTTCCCGGTCAAAACTCCAGTCACTGTACTGCTTCTCAGGCCAGGTTCTGCTACTGTCTCGAATCCCATCTCCTCTATCCCCTCGACGATCTGGTCCCTGGAAGCGATGTGCCTCCTGACCCTCTTGTCCATGGTCTCTTCCCTTGCAAGCCTCAACGCATAATCCAGTGACAGTATCACGTGAACCGGGGGTGTGGCGAAGTAACTACCTTTCCCGTCAAGAAAGGACTCCATCGTCCTCTTCCAGTTGGACAGGTCAAGAGAGTAGCCGGAGACCGACCTTTCAGGGATGTTTTCCATTAGCCTGCCTGACACCGTCGAGATTCCGGCTCCTGGCGGGGCACCTATTGCCTTCTGGCTCGCTGTGACATAGTAGTCAATCCCCCACTTTGAAGCGCAAGACTCTTCTCCACCGACGGCCGCAACTCCATCAAGTGCAACAAATTCAGAGACCTTTTTCATTTCCTTCACCAGTTCCGGGACTGGGGCCCTGACTCCCGTACTGGTTTCAACCTGCGTGAAGAACGACATCCGGTAGTGTTTTGACTCAGCGATTTCCTGGATGGATTTCGCTGAGATTGATCTTCCAGGCTCGGACCCAATATAATCGACCTTGACCGGGTACCTCTCAAGTATGCTTCTCCACCTGTCCCCGAAAAGACCGTTTGACGCAACCAGCACCCTGTCCCCTTCCCTCAGGAACGTGGTGACAGCTTCCATGGCTGAAGTGCCGCTGCCCGGAATTATGAAGGGCGTGAAGGAGTTGTCTGCCCCCATCACGTATCTCACTCCTTCGAGGGCACTGCGCATGGCCTCCACAAATTCGGGAGAGCCAAACCCTACATCCTCCTTCACCGACTTCAGGAGAACTTCATAACTTCCGACCGATGGGCCCACATGCATAAGGATTCTTCGCATGATGCCCTATCGGCGTTCTTTGAATATAACTTATGGAGACGACGCGGGCTACCGTCGTCTCCTGGCTCTTGAGCCTCAATGTCCCCGGGTTCGGGATTCAGAGAATTCTCTTTGCCTCGAATACCCTAAATTCTGTGGGCGGACTGACCTCCCTCACCAGTCCCTCTAGTTCGCTCACTCCCGGAGCTTCCCAGTTGCAGATTGCCCTCCTCTCTTCACCTATGACGTTTACACTGCCCAGCTTGAATCCTTCCGGAAGTTTTCCGGACTTCGACATCTCAATTATACTTCCGACCACGCTGAATACCTTTTCCTCATCTTCAGGCTTCCACCTGTGTTCCACTATTGCATTTACCATGCTGTTCACGTTGCTTGATTTGAGCGAAAATGATATATTTGGTGCCTGTCTGGACCGGTACATATGTTCGAAATTGATCTAAGGATAAGGAATGATCTCCCTTTCTGCATTCTCTCGGACAATTTTCCGGAAGTGACCGTGTACAGGTGGTGCAATTCTGCGGTGGATTACCTTGAGTTTCATGGGCGAGATTCTGAATTGCAGGAAGTGGAGAGAAACATGGAACTTATCGCGAAGTCGCTTGGAACGCACCTGTTGCAGAAATCCAGCGGCAAGAACAGGCTTTCTGCGATGTTTTCCTGCAAGTGTTCCAAGGAGAATTCCACCATAAGGATAGTCGAGTCCATGAACTGCCTGTGGCATGCCCCGGTTACGTACAGGAATGGGAATGAAAGGATCAGGGCCATATCGCTGGACAGCGAGAGCTTTGCCGGATTGTATGATTGGCTGGAGAAGATAGGAGAGGTTGAGATCGAGAGAAAGGCCCCTATCGTGCCAGAATCGCTGAAGGACTTTTATGTCATTCCAATCTCGAGTGTGCTTGGAGAACTGACGGGGAAGCAGTTGGCGGTAATCAGGGATGCCATTGGAAATGGTTATTTCTCCTCTCCAAGAAGGATCACTTTGGAACAGCTCTCCTCCTCAAATGAAATTTCAGAGTCTACTGTGCAGGAACACCTCAGCAAGGGACTTAACAAGATAATGAGGGCAATGGAATCCTACGTTAACCTGATGATTGAATACAGGAATTCAACCCCCACAGGCAGAAGGGAATAGCCACCCTGAGGAATTTCCAGCGAGGTCTGAGCACGAACCCAATTTGCGGGAAACATTTATGTCAACAATGCTGATCTGAACAACTGAAATGAAAAACAGGTTCTCTGACTTATTTCTCAGCAAGGGTGTGAACTACTTTTCAGGAGACCTCCCCCTGCAATCCATTCTGGAGTTTTTCTCGTTCAAGGGCGATTCAGATCTGTCGGATCTGGGCAAGTATATATCGGAAGAGTTTGTGGAGGCTATGGACTTCATAGACCATTACGGCAAACCAGTACTTCAGACGTGGAGCGTGCTCGGCGAAAGGATTGATTATGTTCGGATCTCACCGGAGCATGAAAGAATACTGGACAGGCTCCAGGGATTCGGGATCATTAGGAAAATGGTCAAGGGAGAGGAATCGCTGATGTACCACTTCGTTTCCGGATACGTGGTTTCGGATTCTGGGGTTTTCTGCACGGTAACTCTCACTGCACAGACAGCATACGGCCTGATGAAGTACGGATCAGAGGACCTGAAGAGCAGGTTTCTTTCCAGGTTTTCAGACCAGAAAGAGCCCTGGTATGGCGCAACCTTCTACAGTGAGACCCAGGGCGGCAGTGATCTTGGCGCCAACAGGACCACGGCCAGGAAGAGCGGAGACATTCATCTCCTTAACGGAACGGACAAGTATTTTGCCAGTAATGCAGGAATTGCGGATTCTTCCATAGTCACGGCCCGTGTTGAGGGATCGGTGGAGGGAGCGAAGGGGCTCTCCGTGTTCTTTGTGCCTGCAGTCAGGAAGGATGGTACTGCAAACTACTCAATCCGGAGGTTAAAGTACAAGTTGGGCACCGTAGCCGTACCCACGGGAGAGGTGGAGTTCAACGACTCCGAGGCATATCTCATTGGTGATCCTGGCTACGGAATACAGGTTGCCATGGAAATTCTCACCATATCAAGAATCGATGATGCAATTTCAGCCACAGGCATTGCAAGAAAAGCCCAATGGGAAGCCTGTCTCTATGCTGACAGGAGAACTGCTTTCGGGAAGAGGCTTCTGGACCACGATCTCATGATCAAGGATCTCGTGGAAAGGGAGGCTGATCTCCAGGCGTCGGTCGCGGTCGCGCTTCTGGCAGCCAGGCATTTCACTGATGCGGCAGCCTCAAGACCCCCCTACGACGAAGACTATCACCTTGCCAGGCTGTTGAGCAGCATTGCAAAGAACATGGCTGCTGAAACAAGCGCAGACATAACCAGGTATGCGATGGAGGTTCTTGGCGGAATCGGTTTCTTTGAGGAGTATCCCATCGCCAAGTTCCACAGGGATTCCCTGGTCACATCCATCTGGGAAGGCACAAGCAACATCCAGGCGCTTGAAATGCTTGAGGTCATTGTGAAGAAGAATGGCGGAGAGCTCCTTCACAGGTTTCTGCAGGGTGAAGCGGGCAAGATTAAGGACGGGGAGGTGTCTGGGCTCGTTTCGGAAGACATTGAAGCAATCTTCCGGAGGATGAAGGAACTGGCAGGAAGTGGAGAGATTGAGATCTTTTCAAAGGAACTGCTGCATTCCCTCGGAAATATCACTGCAGCCATCGAGATGTATCTCATGGGAGAAAAGAGTTATGCCGGTAGCGGGACCATGGCGAAAGCTGCACGCATTTTCCATTACAGACACTTTCACCCCGGGAAGTTGAACAGAAAAATGTTCATCGACTCCAGGGAGATCCTGGAGTGGATGCTCCCACCCAGTTAGTTTTGGACCGCACTCGCGCTGGCTGAATTTTTCTCCATTTCTAGGAGACGGTGCATCCTGGCATCCGCATATGCCTTGATTTCCTCAATGTCCCGGTCGGACATGTGTGAAAATCTCCTCTGGGATGACAGGTATTCCTTTATCTCAACCGGGCTGGGCTGCTTTGTCACCTTCATCACGCCATTCACGTACTCGAACAATGGGAACACGCCAGACCTAACCGCAAGCCTGGAGACCTCAATGGTCTTTTCTGATGAAAAGTACCATCCAACCGGGCACGGGCTGAGAATCTGGATGAACTTGGGTCCCTTTATCTTCTTGGCGTTGTTGACCTTCCTTATCATGTCCTCTGGGTATGCAACTGTTGCTGTGGCCACGTATGGAACCCCCTGGGCTATCATGAGGTCCGCAACAATCTTTTTCTGCTGCTTCTTGAAGTTTTTCTCCTTCCTCACAGGAGTTGTTGTTGTTTCGGCGCCGTATGGGGTGCTCCCTGATCTCTGTACTCCTGTGTTCATGTACGCCTCGTTGTCATACATTATATAGAAAACGTTGTGGCCCCTCTCCATGGCACCGGAAAGCGCCTGCAGTCCGATGTCTGCCGTTCCGCCGTCTCCCGCAAAGCCGACTACGTTGTAATCTTCCTTCCCCCTTATGTCAAGTGCTTCCCTGAGTCCTGATATGGATGCACCAGTCGCAGCGAATGGCGTATAGACCATCGGAACGTCAAGAGTCCTGTTCGGCATGGCACCCGGGATCACGGCCCAGCAGGCTGCCGGGACTGAGACTACCGTGTTCTTCCCCAAAGCTTTCAGCACATACCTCATGGAGAGGGTTGCACCGCAACCATGACACGCCGTATGTCCGGGTTCCATCAGTTCCTGTTCCGGTATAGAAAGAGGCATTTCAGTTCACCCCCTTCAGGTTGATGTAGTAGTTTCCGGTATCTCCGCTCTCAACGTGACTGTAGATTTCCTCAAAGTCCTCTATCCTCACGTCCCTTCCGCCAAGGCCGGCAACAAACCCGGCAACTGGGGTCTCGCTCTTGCCGTAAAGGGCGGCCCGGACCTCGATGGCTGTTGCCCCTGAGGACCCGAATGTGACTGACCGGTCTATGACACCCACACCCCTGAGCCCCTTTGTGGCAGAAAGGATCTCTTCATCCGGGAAAGGCCTGAAAAATCTCAGCCTTATGAGGCCCACCTTCTTGCCCCGCTCCCTGAGCCTTGACACCACGTACTTCCCCGTTGATGCAAGTGCACCCGATGCAATCAGGGCATATTCTGCATCATCCATCCTGTATCTTTCGATTAGTCCTGAATAGTTTCTCCCGAACGCCTCCGAAAACTCCTCCGTAACTTTCCTGATTGTTTTTCGTGCATTGCGCATGGACTCCATCATATCATGCTTGAGTTCCATGAAAGGCCCTTCTGGCGGAACATAGGATCCGTATCCCATAGGCCTTTCCGGATCAATCTTGAAATCGAGATCAAAGCGGGGGAGGAAGTCGTCAACCTCGGCCTGATCCGGTATACTAACCGGCTCTGTCGTGTGCGAAAGCGTAAATGCATCCTCCATGCTCATCAGGGGAAGCATTACATCCCTGTTCTCTGCAATCTTGTACCCCATGATTATGCTGTCAAGTGCTTCCTGGTTTGATTCACAGTAGACCTGCATCCAGCCTGTCTCCCTCTGGTTCATTGAATCGGTCTGCTCCGACCAGATATTCCAAGGTGGCCCTATTGCCCTGTTCACTATGCTCATCACCACGGGAAGCCTCATTCCTGCGGTCCAGTGCAGCATCTCATGCATATATAGAAGCCCGTGAGAGCTTGTTGCGGTATATGACCTGACTCCTGCAAGTTCGCTTGCAAAAGTGGCTGCCATTGCACTGTGTTCGCTTTCGACCTCAACGTACCTGGCATCTATTTCGTTGTTTGCAACCATTTCAGCCAGTTTTTCGACGATCGTGGTCTGGGGAGTTATGGGATATGCTGACACGAATCCGACCCTTGCGAGCTTCACCCCCACTGCAACAGACTCGTTGCCCGTGAGTATTGCATTGTATTTCTGGATCGCCTGCATTTCACTCCACCCTCCGTGTTTCAAGCACAAGGTCTATGCATTTTTCCGGGCATTCCGATGCACAGATTCCACAGCCCTTGCAGTAGTCCATGTCAATAAAGGGGGCTTCCATTCCTGCGACCCGTTCGTTTGGAGCACTGAATGCATCTCCTGGCTCCACTCTTATAGCGTTGTCTGGACAGAACTTCCAGCAGATCATGCACCTTATGCATGAATCATAGTCTAGTTCAGGTCTCATTATCCTCCAGGAACTTGTGAGGTTTCCCCTGGAGCTGGTCTCGGCGAGAGGTGCCCGCGTCAATTCCCCCACCCCAGCCTTGTCTCGTTGAAAGCAAATCCCGCAGCTTCCGCGTTCTTTTCCTTGTTTCTAGGTGAAAGTGATTTTACCGCCTCGATCGCACTTTCCCTGCTGATGATTCCGGAAGCTCTCGCGAAGGCACCTATCATTGCTGTGTTGATGATAGGATTGGTCCTGTCACCAAGCCCGAGTTCCGTGGCAATCCTGGTGGCGTCGACGGTAGCGGTGCGATGATCTGCATCTATCTCCCCTGGTTCTTTCTCCGTGTTGACAATCAGGTAGCTTCCATTCTTCATTCCGCTTTTTACATTGGCAGAAGTCATTACGTAAGTATCCAGCACTACTACGGCATCCGGGTTGTAGATCTGAGTTTTGAGCAATATCGGCCCGTCGTCAATCCTAGTGAATGCTGTGACCGGCGCTCCCCTCCTTTCTGTGCCGAAAAAGGGGAAGGATATGACATACCTTCCTTCCATGAAGGCCGCGAGCGCAAGAATCTTTGAGGCTGTAACTGCGCCTTGGCCCCCCCTTCCATGGAACCTGATTTCAAACATAATTTACACCTCTTCAAAATGGCTATAAGGTTTATTACTGTTTTTGAAAGATGGGTATTGAAAAAGGTTGATTTCTAAAGGAAATATCAACTTATAATTACAACCAATATGGGATCAGGAGCCAGGTATGACCTCAGAGACCCGTTATCTCTACCACCTTTTCCCTTGACCTTGAACCTGCAATGATTCTGACCCTGGTGGTCACCACGTTGTAATGCTTGGCAAGTTGCTTTATTACACTGTAGTTGGCCCTGTTCCTCTCCCTCGGCTCTCTGGTGTATATCTTCAGGATTTCTCCATCCTCTTCGATCCTGTCCCGCCCCGAGCAGACCTTGACTTTGACCCTCATGATGGCTGCTCCCTTGCATTCACCACGATGTTGTCTTTCCTGAGCTGGCCAAGTATATAGTCGAACGCTTCCCGGGACTTTCCCATATATTCCGCAGGATACATTCCCTTCACTTCAACCATGCCATTGATGAGAGCCCTTGATATGGCTGCTGCAGTATATCCCGTCATCCGTCTCATCGATGAAATGCCCTTGGTCGTGTCAAATTGGTCAATGCAGGAATAGACAAGGCCCCGGTCAAGCGAGCGTACTTCCAGAATGCTCAGGTCCTTCTGGCCCGAAACAATCCTGCTGAAGAGCTTCTCGGTCACCTCCCTTGGCGTCAGGCCGGCGACCGGAACTGTCTCAAAATAGCCCATGTCTCTCAGGAATTTCATCTTGGACAAATGTCCCGGGTGCCTTACGGTCTTCTCAATGGCAATCCCCTCCCTGAACGTGCCCAGTATTGTTGAGAGTCCGTCCGATACAAAGCACTCCAGGTCTCCAATGCCTTCCACATGCACAGGCTCAATCGTATCCAGCGGTGAGAGTGCCCTAACGTTCCCGTTCTCGACAAATCTGGCTTCCCTGGTATATTCATCAATAACGCTGCTAACGTTGAATGTCGGAGCATATTCCATCGGGGGCTCCGGCCTTTCCTGGAGCCCGCCAACAATAATCTCAATGTTTCTCGATCCCAGTTCGTAATACAGCTTTCCTGCCAGTATGTTGGAGAGACCCGGGGCGAATCCGGCATGGGGAATCAGGGTTGCCCCGTTCTCCCTTGCCATGCCGTCCAGTTCCAGCGGGTCATAGTCTGTGAATGATATGTCAACGACGTTCTTTCCAGATTTCAGGAGGAATTCAACGGTTTCTCTTGCCGAGCCGGCAGGAAGTGCGACAACGGCCAGATCAACCGAATCCAGTCCCTGAAATCCCATGATCCTTCCCATGAATTTCCCGGATTCCGGTGTACCGTCAAGCCTCTTCTGGTCTGTGTCCACAAGAATGACTTCATAATCTCTCCGCAGGTTTTCCGCAATTGCGGACCCCATGCCTCCCGCCCCCACGACGGCGATCATGATTCTGCATGTTTTCTGGAGATTTAAGCTGCCATGCATGGAAAGAAGTATTATGCGATCCGTAGCATGCTGCCATTATGGCGACTGTAAAGCTGGAAACCTCAAAGGGAAATGTCAGCATAGAGCTGTTTGAGAAGGAGATGCCTGTTACTGCAGGAAATTTCAGGAAACTTGTCGAGAGTGGATTCTATGACGGCGTGATTTTTCACAGGGTCATACCCAACTTCATGATCCAGGGCGGGGACCCAACCGGGACAGGAATGGGTGGACCCGGATATACCATAAAGGATGAATTTACAAAGAGCAACAGGAACGACCGGGGAACAATCTCCATGGCCAATGCAGGCCCTAACACCGGAGGAAGCCAGTTCTTCATAAACGTTGTTGACAACAATTATCTTGACTCCAAGCACCCTGTGTTCGGGAAGGTCGTTGCGGGAATGGAAGTTGTAGACGCAATAAGCAAGGTCCAGAGAAACAGGTCGGACAAGCCACTGCAGGATGTGGTGATCAGGAAAGCTTCCATCTCCTGATCCTACTTTACAAGTTTTGGCTTTGAAACTGTGGCGGGGGAAAGGTTGGATCTTATCTCGATATCCACGGAATTTCCCTCCTTGGACAGGCTGCGGTCTATGAATCCCAGGGCTATTGGAATTCCAAGCACTGGAGAAGTTCCGCCGCTGGTAACGGTTCCCACCTGCCTCCCGTCTTTCAGGATGCGGCATCCTCCCCTTGGCAAAGATCTCCCTTCCACGCGGAATCCACGGAATATCTCAGTCCGTTCTTCCCTGCTTTTCTCCAGGGGTTCCTTTCCTATGAACTCATGGTCCTTGTTGACAATGAAGCTTATCGATGCTTCGTAAGGCGTCCTGTTGTGATCGAAATCGGTGCCGGACAGCAGCATTCCCTTCTCCATCCTGAGGGTGTCGCGGGGGCCGAGGCCACAGGGGAGGCCTTCATCGGTGGATGACATTTCCATCATCTTCTGCCAGTAATGTGCGGCCTCCTCCGCTGGCATAATGAGTTCCATCCCCCTCTCACCAGTGTAGCCGGTGCCTGAAATAATGGTCTCTCTTCTTCCGGTGATCGGGTTCTCGAATTTTGATTCTATTGTGAAGAAGGTGAATGGTTCCGGTTCCCTGAATCCCATTTTCTCTGATACGACATGAGCATTCGGTCCCTGTAGGGCTATGGATGCAATCCTGTCTGATACGTTGATTATTTCCACCTCAAACCCTTTTGACTTTTCCGTGACCCATGAATAGATCTCGCCCGTGGTTGAGGCGTTTGGCACGAAAAAGAACCTGTCTTCGGAGAGCCTGTAGACTATGGTGTCGTCGATGATGTTCCCCTTTGTGTCAAGAAAGGCAGTATATGCTGCCTTTCCGGATGCCAGGCCGGTCACCTTCGTTGGGAGGATGTAATCCAGGAATGCACCGGAGTCTCTACCGCAGACAATAACGTCTCCCATGTGCGACACGTCGAAGAAACCGAAGTCGCTTCTCACTGAATTGTGTTCCCTGATTATCCCGGAATAGAAGAGTGGCATGTCCCACCCGTGAAAGTCAACAATGCTTGCTCCTGCCTTCACATGCTCATCATACAGCGGAGTTCTCATTTTTCTTCACCTGGTTATCTTTCCAGAATATTCAATGGTTTCCTGCACTGTGACTCTGGGACAGAAGTCCTCACTCTTCGTCTTTTTCAATTATAAGATAGGCCTTCTTTCCCAGGAATTCCTTTGGGCAATCCACCTTTGCTCCCGATCCGAATTTTGTTACGACTCTTTCCATA
>JAJYRT010000200.1 GCA_021793945.1 Thermoplasmata archaeon | reverse complement strand
AATCATATACAATCAAATAACATCACTTATGCACGATTAAAACCCGAAATGATGAACACGATAAAGAATTATGGAATGATTGCTGTCACCGATAATTCTTTTTCCATTACTAAGGGTAGTATGAATATTACCTTCCTTTTTTCCAATTTGAAGGGAAATGGAACTAATAACACTGGTTTTACGTTTACTGTGCTGATGAACAATCACGTGAGTGGCTCCATAATGGAATTAACCAGAAATAGGGGCAATAGTTATAACTACACGCTTGTTCCGTTTTATTCAACAATATTGGAATCCACCCAAAGTTTTCAATTAAACAATGCTGTTGTTAACTCTTCTAATCATTCATATGTTAATAGTATCGCCTCAAACGATGTTCAATATTTTCCCACAGGAACATATACGACGGGATTTGCTGGCTGGGCATACAGTTGGAACCAGTATCAACTGGATGGTTTATTAACTCTCTTGACCGGTCCTGGCGCGATTTTGTCAATACCGTCAGTTATATCTGCCATGGTTGCCGCTGGAGTCTCTGCCACAATTGCTGGAGTCATAGGTCCAGTTTTGTTGGCATCCGTACCGATTTTAACGTATATTGATTGGATGGGCGGTTATAATGGAATTTATGTAGCCTACCCAACATCCCTCTGGGGAAGTTTTGCAACGGGTCATGCATACGGGGTGCCATGGTTGTGGTATAACCCGGTTCCTTATGGGTACTGATTCCATGAAAAGGACAAAAACACTTGCGGATCTTCAAGTTGTATTAGTCATATTTATTCTCTATTTGGCATTTTCTGGTGTAGTTCCCGTTCTCCCGGCATTACTTGACCCTAGGATTCACAGTCAGGGAGTGATATTTTTTACAATATGGTTTATAGTAACGGGGCTTTTGATTGCAAATACCATAGCTTATTCCAGACTTATAGCAAAGGAAACATAATTTGGAGCCTAAATCAAAAGTCACTGGAAGCTGTGTGGGAAACTGACAATCTATGATTGTCATAAAAGTGTCACGAGAAAGAAGAGGTTGAAAGGCAAGTATTGCTATGAAGTGACCACAGAAACAAGATAATAGAGGTTCCCAAGTCAAAGCGGGTAGTTATCATCGATTAAGACCGCGCCAAGAGACTTCAGAACTCTAACATCGCAATCATTTAGGGAATAGATTCGTTCCCAGCATCTTATCCAGTTTCTCGACTGATGCAGGTATCTCGCTCATTATCTCCTTTTTGCCGTCATCTATCATGTACACCCTTGAGTATCTGAGAAGTGCATCTTTTACAGAGAATTTTCCCGTGAGATCAGCAGCCCTTATAAGGGCGAAGATGTTGTAATACAGGTACAGGGATAAAAACGATATGAAGAAATAACCCCTGACGGATTCATCGCCCCTCAGGTACGTTTTGTCGTTTTCCAGTTCATTCTTTGTGGCATCGAATGCCTGCTCCACCTCTTCACGCTGCTTGTAAATCATGTATATGGCCACGGGATCATCCCTTATGTTTGAAAGGATGGATATCTTCCCGAAACGTTGTGAAGCCTCCTGGAACTGTGACTGTTTCCTCTTCCCCTCGGATATGAGTTTTATGTATGTACTGGATTCTTCTGCCATCAGTGACTGATCCTGGTACATGTATATGCGGTAATTGTCATGCTTCCTGAAGCCGCACAGTATGCCACGGTCACGGTACATGAAGCTGGATGCCAGATCCATGCCGTAATCTATGAGGTCTGAATTCCCCCTCAGCGGCATGGCAAAATCCATGCCCGAATCCATGATCTCCGCAAGATCGTATGATGCAAATCCCCTGTCCAGCACAAGAACTCCATGGAAATCATGAAATGTTTCTGACATCTCTGGACATTTCAGTTCGTCCATGAGTGTATCCTTCGGAACCTTTCCTGTTGTTGCATTCACCCTGCCATTGGCTTCAATGATCCATGAAGCGCACTGTGCATTCATGTCGCTGAGTGAACTGAATTCCCTTCCATTGAAGAAGTTCCCCCTTATGTATCCAATGTTCCTTTCTACCTTTCCCTTGATCTGAGGCCTGTAGGGATAGCAGAGCCTGACATTGAATCCATAGTATTCAGAGAGCTGCATGAACTGTTGATTGAATGTTGATTCAGACGCCCTGATCTTCCTGTCTATTACGATCTGCTTCATGTTGTCATAAAGGATCTCAGAGGGGATTCCTCCAGTATACCTGAAGGCGTTCATGTGCATCTTTATCAGGCTCTGAGTCGAGATGTCCGTTGTGAATTCTGCGTACCGGTACCTGGAATATCCCAGAATGTATGAGAATGCATACAGCTTCCTGCTTCTTTCATCGATCTCAATGTGTCCGAACTCCCCGAAGTCAACCTGTGCTTGTCTTCCGGGTTCAGTTTCGAATCTTACCACCGCTGTTATTGCCCGATCTTTTCTGAGAGTGTGGCAGTAAGCCTTCAGTGTTGAATAGCTTCCACTGTATCCCGTCTTCCTTATCTCATCAAGTATCCTGACAGCTGATAGATTGTACTTATCAATTCTTCCTTTTATGTAATCCCTGTATGGATTGATCTTCTTCGATCCCGTCCCTCTCGCCTTATATTTAGGAACAACCTTTGATCTGGCGTATTTCCTCACAGTCTTTCTATCCATGTTCAATTCCCTCGCTATATCAGATATTCTCATTCCATTCTCTTTCAAACTTCTTATCATGTGCCACCCCTCATCTCCAAGCATTTAATTCCCCTCATTTCGGAGAAGAAATGGGGTAATTTCAATTGGCGTTTTCGGGGAATTTTATTCTGGCATATTTGAGTAAAATTCAACTGGCGTTGACACGCTGACGATAGCTGTTGGGGGATCTGAGGCTGCATTCATGAGATGCAGGCCCCAGCTGGAGACATTCGGGAAGAGAATAGTGCATGTGGGACCTAACGGCTTCGGACTCAAGGTGAAACTGCTGA
>JAJYRT010000199.1 GCA_021793945.1 Thermoplasmata archaeon | reverse complement strand
TTATTGCTCGACCTCACCGCAAAGGCCATGGAAACTATGACAGTAAGCATTACAATGTATGATTTACTGCTTTTCATGTGCGCTTTCAGGAAAATTTCCTGACAAGGTTCGTGAATTCTACATCGTCCCTGATTTCCTTAACTGCGGTTCTGGACCCAAGTATTGCATTTCTAATGAACTCGGGGCTGGTTTTCACAGGCAAGATGGATGCAACAAAATTAGAGGACTCTACTGGGGTTTCCCTGAATTTTCTCAAGCCTTCTTCATACGCCTCGGCAAAATCTCGCTTTACTGATTCCGTGACCTTGGAGACACAGCTTCCCGGCATTTCAATACCGTGTTCTGCAAGCAGTTCCTCAAATGTTATTATCTTTCCGTTGGCAGCAGCTGTAACCACCGAGTCAACCTCTCCGGAGGATAACATCTCTCGTATTCTTGCCTGGTCTTCGACATAGATAAGATCCGGGCTCAGACCCTTAAGGCTTAAAACAGCTCGGGCTATGACGTCTCCAGCGCTGCCCTTTCTCCAGATTGCAACCTTATTTCCGATCTTCGGCATGAACCCTGAAAGTCCGGATATGAGGGAAATGTTTGCCTTTAGTCCACGCTTTATCATTGAAACTGAGGAATCGAGGACAACATCAGCGTCACCTTCCTTGGAGAACACTATGTCAAAACGTGAATCCTGCGCTGCTATTATTGGGTATGAAACTGGACCGGGTGCGGCCAGTACTTTTATTCTTTCCATGTCATAGGTATATTAATTATCTATAAGTAGTTTGGGCTATTCACTGGATCGTGTCTGCGGTCGAAATGAGATCATCAATTATCATTCTTGCGCTTTTCAATGGCTCGGCATGCAGTTTCAGGAATTCCCTGCCGAATTCTGTAATATGATATCTGCAGAGCAACTGCCCCTTTTCGTTTTTAACGTGCTCCATCGTGACAAAATTCCTGTTTTTCAGTGATTTCAATAATACATAGATCGATCCCTGCGGCATGGGCTTGCCGGTGACAGAGGCAATCCTCTTCCCCAGCTCATATCCATGCAGGGGGGACATGGTCAGTTCCCTGAGAATGTATAAACTGATGAGGCCATGCAGTATTCTCTCATCCGCTACTTCTCTAGCTGACATAGTCACTCCATCAGTAGCTAGGTTAAAGCTCTATCCATAAACGCCTTAGACATTGTTATTGACAGGTCGACTGAGAGGTATGAGAATTGCTGCTCCTAGGTTCCGCATTCTGGCTTTGACGGAGAAAAATGGCAATTCTCATAAAGACATAGAGCAATAGGATGTGACAATATATATACCAGTGGATTCCCATGCATTACAGTACAAAGTGAACAACATATGTGATAAATGCAATGGAACAGGTCTTTCCGGGGAAGATAGCGGTGAGATTTGCAACGGATGCATGGGGCTTGGTTCCAGAATCCAGCTTAAGGACGGGATATTCTTCAACGAGGAGAAGAAAAACAAATTTGGATCTGTGGCGATGATTCTGATCGGAATGGTGCTCATAGCACTGGTGTCCTCGACAGGACACATAAGGGCAAGGTGGGTATTCAGGATAACAGGATTCTATCTGTGGGTTCTCATGGCGGGCCTTATATACCAGATCATTTCCATACCAAGGTACTTCGCAAGGCTTATTGGCGTAGCGTGACAAATAGCTGCGCTAAAAAACAAAGGCATTTATATCGTTTTAAATACCCATATAGTAGATAATGGCACAGATAAAGATCAAGGGAAGGATCACAAGCCTTTACAAGATAAGGACAGTGCTCGCAGTATCGTTCATAATCACCTTTCTCATGATGAACAAGTACATCAGGTTTTTTCAGTACTCTTCTTCATATGTGAGTAAATTCGTCACATTTTTTGCAAACCCATCGCTTATAACTGTCTACGGCAGTTTGATTGGGCTGCTGCTGGCTTCATATTCTGTTCTGATAACCATGATTCCTAATTTCCACGCAGATAGCCTAAAACAGCCCATATTCGGGCAGGTAAACAGGTTATATGTTTTCACCATACTCGATGGCATACTGCTCATGATCATAGACTTCACAAATGGAGTTGTACCATACGATAATATAGAGTTTTTCATAGACATTGAGATATTCTTCTTCCTTTCCCTCCTGATGGGGCTAATATTCTGCGTCCTGAGCCTCTCTGATCTTTTCAGCATAGTCAGGAAGAGGGGAGAAAGGTAAAGGGCAAAATCGATAAACCCTGCTGGATTATGGTATAGCATGTCATTTGAAGATCTGCAGGATTACATACAGTTCTCAGTCAAGAACAACTCCCTTTTAAGGATTGACGAAGAAGTCAGTCCCGACCTGGAACTGACTCACATCCTCAGCGAGGAGCAGCGCACAGGACCTGGCCGCACAGTTCTCTTCAGCAACGTGAAAGGGTCTGAAATTCCGGTGGTAGGAAACATATTTTCAACCAATGAAAAAATGAACGCAATACTTGGTTCAACACCATCGGAAATAGGACAGAGGCTCAGAAATCTCATCCGCATCCCCGATGACACCGAATCCATGATCTCAAGGGGTATGGAGATGTACCGCGAACTGGGAGGAGCAAAACCGAAAGTGCACCAATCCTTCGGCTCTGATCATGTTGCGCAGGACACCGTCGATCTTGGGAGGTATCCGATATGCAGAACATGGCCGGAGGATGCAGCACCATTCATAACGCTTCCTGTTGTTGTAACCCGGGACAGGGATACAGGTCAGCGAAATGTGGGAATGTACAGGATGCAGGTATATGATTCAGAAACGACCGGCATGCACTGGCACATCCACAAGGGAGGCGCGGGCCATTTTGCCGGGTCCAGGAAGTCAGGCACTCCTCTGGACGTGGCTGTTGTGATCGGGACCGATCCCCTGACAATATTCTCGGCGGTTGCCCCGCTACCTGAAGGAATAGACGAGTTCTCATTCCAGGGGATAATATCGAAGAAGCGTCTTGACCTGG
>JAJYRT010000198.1 GCA_021793945.1 Thermoplasmata archaeon | reverse complement strand
CCAGGTCAAGACGCTTCTTCGATATTATCCCCTGGAATGAGAACTCGTCTATTCCTTCAGGTAGCGGGGCAACCGCCGAGAATATTGTCAGGGGATCGGTCCCGATCACAACAGCCACGTCCAGAGGGGTCCCTGACTTCCTAGACCCGGCAAAATGGCCCGCGCCTCCCTTGTGGATATGCCAGTGCATGCCGGTCGTTTCTGAATCATATACCTGCATCCTGTACATTCCCACATTACGCTGACCTGTATCCCTGTCCCTTGTTACAACGACGGGAAGCGTTATGAAAGGCGCTGCGTCCTCAGGCCAGGTTCTGCATACCGGATACCTTCCAAGATCGACAATGTCCTGCGCAACATGATCAGAGCCGAAGGATTGGTGCACTTTCGGTTTTGCTCCTCCCAGTTCGCGGTACATCTCCATACCCCTTGAGATCATGGACTCGGTGTCATCAGGGATGTGGATGAGATTTCTGAGCCTCTGCCCTATTTCCGATGGTGTCGATCCAAGTATGGCATTCATTTTTTCATTGGTTGAGAATATGTTTCCTACCACCGGAATTTCAGATCCTTTCACATTGCTGAAGAGAACAGTGCGTCCACGTCCTGTGCGCTGCTCCTCGCTGAGGATGTGTGTAAGTTCCAGGTCGGGACTGACTTCTTCGTCAATCCTTAAAAGGGAGTTGTTCTTTATTGAGAACTGTATGTATTCCTGCAGATCTTCAAAAGACATACTATACCATAATCCAGCAGGGTTTATCGATTTTGCCCTTTACCTTTCTCCCCTCTTCCTGACTATGCTGAAAAGATCAGAGAGGCTCAGGACGCAGAATATTAGCCCCATCAGGAGGGATAGGAAGAAGAATATCTCAATGTCTATGAAGAACTCTATGTTATCATATGGTACAACGCCATTTGTGAAGTCTATAATCATGAGCAGTATGCCATCGAGTATGGTGAAAACATATAACCGGTTTACCTGCCCGAATATGGGTTGTTTTAGGCTGTCTGCGTGGAAATTAGGAATCATGGTTATCAGAACAGAATATGAAGCCAGCAGCAGCCCAATCAAGCTGCCGTAGACAGTTATAAGCGATGGGTTTGCAAAAAATATAACGAATTTACCCACATATGAAGAGGAGTACTGAAAAAACCTGATGTACTTGTTCATCATGAGAAAGGTGATTATGAAAGATACTGCGAGAACTGTCCTTATCTTGTAAAGGCTTGTGATCCTTCCCTTGAGCTTTATCTGTGCCATTATCTACTAATGGGTATTTAAAACGATATAAATGCCTTTGTTTCTGAGTGGAGCTATTTCTCACGATACTCCAATAAGTCTTGCGAAGTACCTTGGTATGGAAATAATATGATATAGAAGGCCCGCAAAGAGAACCCACAGATAGAACCCGGTTATCCGGAATACCCACCTGGCCCTTATATGTCCTGTCGAGGACACAAGTGCTATGAGCACCATTCCGACCAGAATCATTGCCACAGAACCGAATTTGTTCTTTTTCTCCTCGTTGAAGAAGATTCCGTCCCTAAGTTGAATCCTGGAACCAAGTCCCATGCATCCGTTGCAAATCTCACCGTTATCTTCCCCGGAGAGACCTGTTCCATTGCATTTATCACATATGTTGTTCACTTTGTACTATAATACATGGGAATCTACTGGTATATATATTGTCACATCCTTTTTCTTGCAGGCTTTATCCGGATTGCCATTTTTCTCCGTCAAGGCCTGGATGCGGCACCTGCGAACAACGATTCTCGTACCTCTCTATCAACCTGTTAATAGCAATGCCTAAGCTGCTTATGGATAAAATTTTAATCTGGCTATTGATGGAGTAACTATGTCAGCTAGAGAAGTAGCAGATGAGAGAATACTACATGGCCTCATCAGTTTATACATTCTCAGGGAACTGACCATGTCCCCCATGCATGGATATGAGCTGGGGAAGAGGATTGCGTCTGTCACCGGCAAGCCCATGCCGCAGGGATCGATCTATGTATTATTGAAATCACTAAAAAACAGGAATTTTGTCACGATGGAGCACCTTAAAAACGAAAAGGGGCAGTTGCTCTGCAGATATCATATTACAGAATCCGGCAGGGAATTCCTGAAACTGCATGCCGAGCCCTTGAAAAGCGCAAGAATGATAATTGATGATCTGATTTCGACCGCAGACATGATCGCATGATTCTTTGATAAGCCCAAACTACTTATAGATAATTAATATACCTATGACATGGAAAGAATAAAAGTATTAGCCGCCCCTGGCCCAGTTTCATACCCGATAATAGCAGCGCAGGATTCACGTTTTGACATAGTGTTCTCCAAGGAAGGTGACGCCGATGTTGTCCTCGATTCCTCGGTTTCAATGATAAAGCGTGGACTTAAGGCAAACATTTCCCTCATATCAGGACTTTCAGGGTTCATGCCGAAGATCGGAAATAAGGTTGCAATCTGGAGGAAAGGCAGCGCTGGAGACGTCCTAGCCAGAGCTGTTGTAAGCCTTAAGGGCCTGAGCACGGATCTGATCTATGTTGAAGACCAGGCAAGAATACGAGAGATGTTATCCTCCGGGGAGGTTGACTCTGTGGTTACAGCTGCTGCCAATGGAAAGATAATAACATTTGAGGAACTGCTTGCAGAACACGGTATTGAAATGCCGGGAAGTTGTGTCTCCAAGGTCACGGAATCAGTAAGGCGAGATTTTATCGAGGCGTATGAAGAAGGCTTGAGGAAATTCAGGGAAAACCCAGTAGAGTCCTCTAATTTTGTTGCATCCATCTTGCCTGTGAAAACCAACCCGGAGTTCATTAGAAATGCAATACTGGGGTCCAGAACCGCAGTTAAGGAAATCAGCGACGATGTAGAATTCACGAACCTTGTCAGGAAATTTTCCTGAAAGCGCACATGAAAAGCAGTAAATCATACATTGTAATGCTTACTGTCATAGTTTCCATGGCCTTTGCGGTGAGGTCGAGCAATAA
>JAJYRT010000197.1 GCA_021793945.1 Thermoplasmata archaeon | reverse complement strand
TTCCTGATCCCGATCTCACCTGAAGATGCAGACAGAGTAAAGGCTGGAATGGAGGTATCTTATTGGGAGACCATGGGAAAGAAGAAGATAATGTTCCAGAACTGAGCTACCTGTTTAAGAGCACAAAGCTTCCCGATGCGCATTCCAGATATGCTGAAGCACGTTACGTTATTTTTGGAGTGCCCTTTGACGGCACGTCAAGTTTCAGGAGAGGTTCCAGGCTGGGCCCGGAAAGTGTTCGATATGCATATGACAACCTCGAATCCTTTGATCCATATTACGGGGTCAATTTCCCGGATGTCCCCATAGCTGATCTCGGGAACCTGGAAGTTGGTGAAGATGCGGCTGAGGTTGTAGATTCAGTCCAGCAGGCTACTTCAAAGATAATATTCGACGGAAAGGTGCCGATTATGATCGGAGGAGAGCATTCAATTACCACAGGTGCGATAAGAAACCTGCGTGACGTGTCGATGATCATAATAGACGCGCACTCAGACTTCAGGGAATCATATATGGGAAACGAACACAACCATGCTTGCGTTACTCGCAGGTCCCTTGAGATTCTTGGCGAGGGCAGAATTTTTTCCATCGGGACAAGATCTGTATCTAAGGAGGAATACGATTCTCCAGAATTCCACAAAGTAAGGTTCTTCAGTGCTTCGATGGTGCGGGAGAGAGGAATTTCAAGTGTGATAAGGGAGATAAGGAACGCTGTACATGGAAAGATCTACATATCAATAGACATGGATGGCATTGACCCGGCGTATGCCCCAGGGGTTGGAACGCCAGAGCCATACGGCCTATCCGACACAGACGTCAAAGCTGTGATAAATACCTTCGCAATGGATGCCGTGGGTTTTGATGTCCTGGAGTTTACTCCCCTTTATGATAACGGAAACACCTCAATGCTTGCTGCGAAACTTATACAGGATTTCATCGGAAGCAGGGAAAGCAGGTCATATTCTGCAGATTTTTGGAACCAGAAACAGCGTTAGCTTCATCATCTTTCGCAGGTATCCGGATATACTCTCGATCCATGAGTGTTGCATATCGCAAAAAAGTCTAAAATTGAACTGATAAAAATCGCACCAAATGTTATATATTGATATCTTCATTAATTCGTATGCAGCAAGGAATGGACATAGGGTTGACCCTTGATCGCTTATTTTACCAGACACTGTTGAGATCGCCGGAAAAGAAGATTCATTACAAGGGGATGTCAACGACTTATCATGGGCTTTTCCAGAACGTTAAACGTTTTTCCAGCGCCATATCTGCAAAATATGGTGACAGAAAGGCAATAGGCGTACTCGACTGGAATACAATCCCATACATGCAAATGCTGTTCGGCATCCCCCTGTCCGGGAATGTGATTCATCCGGTAAACATGCGTTTGCCTCCCGAGGAGATGATCAGGACCATCAGTATGGCCAAAGATGAAGTCCTTTTCTTTTCAGACGAATTTCTTCCCCTTGTAAGAAAAATAGAGGAAATGAAGATCATAAGGAGGGATAACATTTACGTTATAAACGATGGAAGTCCTTCAGGTTACAATTCCTATGCTGACTTAATGAAAACCGGAAGCGAGGGAGAGAGCTTCACCTCGCACGAGACTGATACTGCATCAATTCTATTCACTTCCGGCACGACTGGAAAACCAAAGCAGATAGCTTACACACACAAGAAGACAACGCTGGCAATATGGGGTATTCTTACCCTGCTTTCCGCATATCCCGGTAATTCTAGGATTAACTCCACTGATGTTATTTTCTCCCTGATACCTAATTATCATCTCTGGTCATGGGGTACCCCGTATGTTGCCACCATGATTGGTGCAGATTACGTCATGGATGGACGATTCGATCTTCAGCTGACAATGGATGCGATAAGGAGGAATAAGGTAACATGGATGAGCATGGTACCTACAATGCTATACGGTATACTCTCGCATCCAGATGCAGCTGACCTAAGTGGCCTGAAAGTTCTCGTCGGCGGATCTCCCATCCCGTCCGGTATAGTGAAGGCGGCTTCCGACAAGGGCATCGAACTCACTTCAATTTATGGCTTCTCAGATGGCTTGATTGCCGGAATCGGTTCACTTTCCGAAAATGTGCCAGATCTTTATGAGCGGAACACTCTTTCCACTTCCGGCGTGATACCCGCTCCATTGTCTGAATACAGGATCAGGAAATCCAACGACGGAAAGATTGGTGAGATTAACTTCAGGTCTCCGTGGCTTCCCAATGGTTACGTGGGAGATGATGAAAAAACCGCCGAATCATTTGACAGCGAAAGATGGTTCATCACCGGAGACGCAGGATACATTCTCGACGGAAAGGTGCAGATAAGTGACAGGCTTAAGGACCTGATAAAGAGCGGTGCTGAATTCATACCTTCGGCAATGGTGGAGAGCGTCATGTCAGATATTCCGGAGATAGAGAGCGTTGCCATTGTGGGTTTTCCTGACAAGAAGTGGGGTGAAAGGCCCATCGCCTACATCAAGACCAAACAGGGAATGACAGTTGAAGACCAGTACATCCTGAGCCATCTGGTCAACCAGGTAAAGGAAGGAAAAATGCAGAAGTGGTGGATCCCTGACAAGTTCATCCGGATCGATGCAATGCCACTGACAGGAACAGGGAAAATAGACAAAAAGAAATTGAGAAATATGGTAGGGGAGTGAATAAATGGAAGATTTTCTGTTAAGTGAAAGTGAGTTGGAAATAAAGCTTAAGGCAAGAAAGGTGGCCAAATCTATTCCACCAGATCTCATAAGAGCCATAGAAAGCGAGACCAAGAAATTTCCCAGGGAATTTGTTGATATAAACGCGAAGGCAAATATGCTTGGATTAAGGTTTTCAAAGGAATATGGAGGGAGAGGAGCATCATGGGTTGCTGACATG
The DNA here is from genome assembly GCA_021793945.1 of Thermoplasmata archaeon. The sequence continues at coordinate 125 of JAJYRT010000197.1, read as the reverse complement.
GCAGCAGTGGAAGAGATGGGATACCTGGGGTTCACTCTCAGCTGTATGTATTCCCTCGGCACTATTGTCGGTGAGCCCATAAACAAATTTGGCACAAAGGATCAAAAGGAAAAGTACCTTACCGG
>JAJYRT010000196.1 GCA_021793945.1 Thermoplasmata archaeon | reverse complement strand
GTGGTCGTGCTCATGAAGAGAAACGCTAGCCCAATGCTCATTGTATTGCCAACGTTCACAAGAGTGGTGCTTATCCCGGATGCCAATCCCCGCCTGTATCCGGGAACGGAGCTCATTATGGATGACCGGTTTGGGGAAGCGAAGATACCCATCCCGGAACCTATAAGCGCAAGTGGTAAAATAAGCTGTAATTCTGAAACCCCATACGCAATCCGCGTCATCAGAAGGAATCCAACGGATGACAGAACCAGGCCTGTGACTACAAAAAATCTCGGGCCAAACCTGTCGGAAAGAACTCCGCTAATCGGTCCCATTATTGATAGGGAGATAGACATGGGAACAAGCAAAATACCTGCCTGAAGCGGATTAAGACCCATAATAGGTCCCTGCAGGTAAAAAACCATAACGAGAATGAAAGATCCGCGAGACAGAGCATTAAGGAATATGGTTTCGTTTCCGGCAGTGAATTCATGACTCCTGAAAAGGGAAAAGTCGAACATTGGGTCTTCATGAATCTTCTCGATATAAACAAACAGAACAAAAAGCGAGCCTGCACCTCCAAGGAGTATCGCTGTGTAGAAAACGGACAATCCGGATATAGCAAAAAGAGTTATGGCCAGGAGCAAGAGGACAAGCCCTGCTGCAAAAGTTACATTTCCTGCAATGTCAAGGTTGTGAGCATGCGAGGGTGAGGAAAGTTCCCTGAGCCTGAGATGAGCCCAAATGGTGGCAAACACCCCGATGGGAAGGTTAACCCAGAAAATGGATCGCCAACCTAGGAGTGTTGTCAGGAAGCCACCAGCGATCAACCCAGTCACGGACCCAGCAACGATAGAAACCTGGTTTATCCCCAGGGCCATACCTCTCTCCTCCAGAGGGAAGGCATCAGTAATTATTGCAGCGCTGTTGGAAAAAAGGAATCCGGATCCTGTAGCCTGAATAAGCCTGAATCCTATAAGTTCAAAGGGAGTCTGGGAGATGCTGCATAACCCAGATCCGAGTGTGAAAAGGGCAAATCCGAGATTGTAGAGCCGCACACGCCCGAACATGTCGGACAGCCTTCCGAAATTGACAAGCACGCTGGCGACAACGAGTTGGTAACCCATGAGAATCCAGAGCAGATCTATGGTGGTCATCCCCCTCATCTGAGATCCGATTGTAGGCAGGGCTATGAGCACTATGTTGGTGTCTATTGAGGACATTAGAACACCCAAAGTAGTATTGCTCAGGACAACCCATTTATACTCCGTTCTTCGCATCTCCCGTTCAGTATAACATTTCCGCCTTTCAGCAACCTTCAATGTTACTTTTAGAGTTTCCCGTGGCGGTTTTCTCTTACCCGGAATTACTTAAGCGTATAAAAATTGGTTCTTTGCCACAAAATATTTCTTGGCTGAATCTTTCGGGGCAATTATTGTTTTATGCATCGTCTCTATCCTCCAGGCATGGCGCAAGAGAAACTTGACGTAAAATCAACGGCACTTGTGATGATCGACCTGCAGAAGGGAATCGTGCAAATGGAAACAAAGCCATATCCTCACGAAGCAGTGATAAGGAATGCATCCACGGTCGCCAGAAAGTTCAGGGAACTTGGAATCCCTGTGTTTCCGGTGCATGTTATGTCAGATCCATCGACTGCTCTGCATCCGATTGCCGATTCGACGTTCACCAGAACCGGAGTGCTATCCCCGGATTGGGCTGAATTTGTTCCCGAGATAGATGTCCAGAAGAGCGACATCATTATTATAAAGCGCCAATGGGGAGCATTTTATGGCACAGACCTTGATCTTCAACTGAGGAGGAGGAAAATAGAGACAATTGTACTGTGCGGAATTGCTACAACGTACGGAGTTGAGAGCACTGCACGTTATGCGTACGAACTGGGATACAACCAGGTATTCATCGAGGACGCCATGGGCGATGTCTCAGAGGAATCTCACAGGGTCGCCATCCAGTACGTTTTCAGGAGAATGGGGCGGGTAAGATCAGCATCACAGGTACTCGAAATGCTTCGTTCGGAATGATATCTTTCGGAAACAGTTCTTCATGGGGTAAAGAGGTCATTCCTCACATCGCATACTCTTTGCATGCATTCTATTGAATAATAAGAGCAGTTCGTAAAAAATTTTCCAGAAGCATCACCTGCGAAGGTCATGTAAAACATTCTGACAAATCCTCCGTGGGACGCAACCAGAACCGTCTTGCCAGGAAAGTTAGTGCAGATCAGGTCTCTGGCCTTTATTGCCCTCCGCCGAAGTGATTGCACGGATTCGGCCCGTGGAATTTCATCTATGGCAGGGTCGAGGACATTGGCAACCGTTATGCCATACCTCTTGCTGATTTCGCTGGAAGTCAGCCCTTCCGCTTCCCCGAAATGCCTGTCTCCAAATATTGGGTATCTTCCGGCTAGTGGCGCTGAAATTTTTTTTGATACTATAAGGGCCGTTTCAATTGCCCTTTCTGAATCGCTGCTAAGTATGAGATCAATGCCTGCGTCCGCAAGCCTCAACCCGGCTTTTTCTGCCTGCTTCACACCTGTCTGGTTCAGGGACCCTGATTTCGCACCGTGCCACAATCCCTTCAGGTTGTTGTCCGTCTGCCCGTGCCTTAGCATGTAGATGACAGTCACATCTTCACCATGGTGTTGCATGTTTCAAATTATGCGCAGTGAATCCAGTAAAAACTGGTTTCTCAATGCCCACTGTGATCGTGATGTCCGTGTTCATGTGTCGGGGTCGTGAGTTCAGCTAGTTTCCCATCCCTGAATGAGGAAAGGGCATCCTCTACCGAAAGCCCAGCGCCAAGATAGAGCTTGAGCTTCCCTTTGGTGAAGATGAAAGCAGGGGCGCCGGCTCCAGATAGAATTATTGCTGCTGCACCTCGGTCAATCGCAGACCTCAGCATCCAGATTCCCCTGGCGGATGTCGCTTTAAGGGCAGGGTTCTCATACGTATCCAACAGCTTGATTTCCTTTCCAGCATCATATATCCTGATTTCCAGCCCTTCTCCGGGGCCGCTGACCATATTGTCAGTCACTGGTACAGCAATTATCATGAAA
>JAJYRT010000195.1 GCA_021793945.1 Thermoplasmata archaeon | reverse complement strand
CTGCGGAGGTTGTAAACGAGATTGACAGATCCTTGCTGCGAGGTCGCGGAGGAGCAGGCTTTCCCACGGGAAAAAAGTGGGCTTCAGTGCTCTCGCAGGATTCCAGTGAAAAGTACATAGTTGTTAACGCCGACGAGGGTGATCCCGGGGCTTACATAGATCGCATGTTAATGGAAATGGATCCGTTCAAGCTGCTTGAGGGAAGCATGATCGCAGGGTACGCTACAGGCTCAAAAAGTGGCTATATATACATCAGGAGGGAATATCCACAGGCAATAGAATCGGTCTCCAGTGCGATTGGAGAGATGCAGGATGCAGGATATCTTGGTTCCGGCATTATGGGATCGGAATTTTCATTTGGCTTCAGGGTTGTCTCAGGAAGGGGAAGCTACGTCTGCGGGGAGGAAACGTCTCTTCTGAGATCCATAGAGGGCAGGCGCCCAGAAGTTGGACTGAGGCCGCCATACCCAACCGAGAAGGGTCTGTTCGGCAAGCCGACGGTTGTCAACAACGTCGAGACACTGGCAAACATTCCATGGATCATCAATCACGGTGCGGCTAGGTTTTCTGAGATCGGGTTTTCAAAGAGCAGGGGAACAAAGGCCATTTCACTGAACTCACTGTTTCGCAATCCGGGACTTTATGAAGTTGAAATGGGCACAACCCTCGAGGAAATTGTCATCGGGATCGGAGGCGGGTTGAAATCCGGAAAACTGAAGGGGATAATTGTTGGTGGCCCCATAGCAGGCATCATACATCCATCGAAGTTCGCGACCAGAATGGGGTACGAGGAGATGAAGGCAGCCGGCGGAGAACTTGGGCACGGTGGCATAGTGGCCTTTGACGAGAGCACCTCAATCAGGGATTTGATTGCACACGTATCCTCTTTCGTGGCTTATGAATCATGCGGAAAGTGCACACCCTGCAGATTAGGCAGCAGAGCGGTTGAGAACATTTTCTCCGGTAACAATAAGGGAAAGCCGTGGACAAGGAATGATTATGAAATCATTTCTGACACGCTTCTTGAAACAAGCCTTTGCGGACTTGGAGGCGGGCTTGGGGAATTCCTGAAGAGTGCTGCCATGAATTACCCAAAGGAGGTGGACGCATGTTTCACGTAACAATAGACGGTATCGAGGGAAAATTCGGGGAACAGGAAACAGTCCTTGAAGCCGCAAGGCATTTGGGCGTAGAGATACCCACTCTATGCTATGACAAAAGGCTTGAAGAGTACGGGGGATGCAGGTTATGTATAGTCAGAATCAACGGGCGATCAAGGCCCGAGACATCATGCACCGCTAGAATACAGGATGGAATGACAGTCGAAACCTCGCCCGACGATATCGAAGAGGAGCGGAAAACCCTCCTGAGATTGATGACGCGGAATGGGGAAATGGATCTTAGGGGACTTGACAGGAGGAAGGAGTTCTACCATCATCTTGAACATTATGGACTGCTTCCGGCGGAGCTGCCGGATGCAGGCAGTAACAGTGCAAGACAATGGGAGGATCATCCGTTCATTCGCGTCGACATGGACAAATGCATAGACTGCTACAGGTGCGTGAGGATATGCGAAGAGGTGCAGGGGCAATTCGTCTGGCAGAGGTGGAACAGGGGAGACAGGGTTGTCTTGCTCGCAGACGGCAAGGAAAGTCTGAAGGAAAGCTCATGCGTCAGCTGCGGGGCTTGCGCGGATACATGCCCTACCGGCGCAGTTAAAGATCGATCAATAGAGGAGGAGGGATACCCGGATCAGTATACCAGAAGCGTATGCCCATACTGTGGTACAGGTTGCGAGATAAGCATAGGTACGCGGAACGGAAAAATAGTAGAGATCCTACCGGTACAGGATTCTCCGGTTAGCAAGGGACACCTGTGCGTCAAGGGGAGATACTCATTCGGTTTTGCAAACTCCCTAGACAGGATAACAGACCCCATGATCAGGGTCAATGGAAAATGGAAAAAGACTTCATGGGAGGAGGCAATAAGGGTTGTCGGCGACAATTTCAGGAATATACTGTCCAGATACGGTCCCGATTCCATAGGGGTTCTGGGTTCGTCACGTGCAACAAACGAAGAAAATTATCTTGCACAGAAATTTGCCAGGATAGTAATCGGCACAAACAACGTTGACGGCTGCGCAAGGGTGTGCCATGCCCCCACCGCGGCTGGAATGGGATACACGCTTGGAACGGGGGCTGCCACGAATTCCTTCAATGACATCGAGAAGACGAACACCATGATGCTGATAGGCGCCAACCCCACGGAGAACCATCCCATCGTGGGTGCTAGAATAAAGGAAAGGACACTGAAGGGAGCAAACCTCATTGTTATAGACCCAAGAAAGACCGAGCTCGCATCACTTGCGAGAATACACCTGCAGATCAGGCCGGGAACAAACATTCCGCTGCTCAACGCACTCGCCAATGTTATCATGGTTGAGGATCTTGTCGATCACCGCTTCCTGGATGAGAGGATAAACAATTTTGAATCCTTCAGGGAATCTCTGGTCGAATGGACACCGGAGAGGGCAGCAGCGATATGCGGAGTAGATGCATCAATGATAAGGGAAGCAGCAAGGCTGTATGCCTCAAGCGGCCCCGCGATGCTCTTCCATGGCCTTGGAGTGACCGAACATTCCCAAGGGACGGATGGCGTCATGGCCGTGGTAAACCTCGCACTGTTAACAGGGAACATAGGTAAGGAGGGGGCTGGAGTGAATCCGCTGAGGGGGCAGAACAACGTCCAGGGATCGGCCCATATGGGCTGTGAGCCCTCCAAGCTCACTGGATATGTTCCAATCGAAACCGGAAGGCAGAAATTTGAGGAAGTCTGGAAGAGAAAAATTCCCACTACGAAGGGACTGGACGAGATGCAGATGATTGATTCTGCAGCATCCGGAGGCCTCAAGGCCCTGTGGATACAGGGCTGGGATGTATACCTGACCAATCCGGATATGAAGCACACGGAGAAGGCATTCAACTCGCTTGAATTCATTGTGATCCAGGATTTCTTCCTCAACGAGACAGCCAAGAAATTCGGGTCGGTTTTTCTGCCAGCTGTTACCTCCTACGAGAAGGATGGGACTT
>JAJYRT010000194.1 GCA_021793945.1 Thermoplasmata archaeon | reverse complement strand
ACCTTAAACTGTCATCAAAAAAATTTTTCAAGTTTTTACAACCGGATTCTTTCTTGTGGATGTACATAGAGAGGAAAATACTGCGGATTCTGTTATTATGAAGATTTCTTTTTTTAATATATTTCTTTAAGAATCGGTTCCAGATTTGTATATGATAAAATGTTTTTAAGACTTTTATGATACAAGTGTAATGAAGTTCTATGGCCTCAATGGCCAACAATGGACAAATGTAATTGCCGCGTGGTCCGGATGGCTTATGGATGGGTACGTATCAATAGCGTATCTCTTAATGGCCAGCTATCTGGCATTGGTATTTTTCCCAACCTCATTCACAGATTCGCTAATTGCGATTGTCCTTGGACTTGCCGTTGGTTCCATTGCACGTTCAATTGGATCCCTTGTTTTCGGTAACTTCCTTGGTGACAAGATCGGCAGAAGAAATATGCTTATGGTTACCGTTATCGGTTTCTCTGTTTTTAGTTTCGCAATTGGATTTCTGCCAACTTACGCCACAGCAGGTTACATTGCATTGGCCCTCCTTTATATCCTGCTTTTCGTAATTGGGCTTTTCGCAGGTGCGGAATATGGTGGTGGTACCGCACTTTATGCTGAAACTGTACCAGCAGAAAAGAGAGGCCTTGTTGGTGCATTTGTTCAAAGCGGTTATGGTACGGGTTTCTTCGTGGCAGCTGGCGTATCCGCAATAATAGGAACCTATTACAGCACCACTGGAATCATAGATTTTGCCTGGAGAATAATGTTCTACACAACCCTTATTCCGGGAATAATTGCTCTTGTTTCAAGACTTGGTGCGAAGGAAACCCCAGTATTCCAGGAAATGGTTAAAATGAGAGAGGTGGAAAAAGCACCAATATTCAAGATGATAAAAGAGGAACCGCTACCGGTGATTTTTGCCATTTTCATTACTACAGGACTCCTTTACATCAACTCTGGAACATTTAGCTTCTATCCAATCCTCATGGGCAACGAGATTAACAAAATACCATTGAAGGATAGTGGACTGATACTTGTTGTAGTCAATCTTATCTCACTTATAGGTGTCTGGCTAGGGGGCTTCATCTCAACCAGAATTCCGGGCAGAAGACTCGCAATGATGGTCTTTTCTGTAATATTCATTGTTTCTTTGTACCCACTTACTTATTATGGTATATCAACTGACATTACTACACTATACTTGGCATACAGTGTTCAGGCATTCTTTGAAGCAATGATATTTTCGACCCTGCCTTCATTTCTTGCAGAAAAATTCAGCAAGAGATACAGATCTACAAGTGTTGGATTCACTTATAACGCTGGTGCGATCATTGGAGGATTTGCACCCACAATAATTCTATTGAGCCGTGATTCCCTGGGATTACTCAACGGGTGGTTCCTGAACCTTGCCATTGCCAACGTAGTACTGATAATAGGTCTGGCATTATCTGCCGAAACATGGTCAAAGGCAAAAGCTGGAGCGAGGGATATCATACAAAATTGAGATGCATTTTTTGAGCAACTATAAATCAAAAAACATTTTTTATTGATACTAGATAGATGTTGACACGGAACCGGAAAAGAGAGATGTCCTTGGAAAGCTTCGTTTATACGTCTTTTCGAATATAATAAAGATATTGTTTTAATACTTTCTACGATACAAGCTTCGATGCAATCTAACATAAATGCAAATGCCCATCCAGCGAGACCTATGTCCGTGTACCCCGGTGCTTTAGTGGGATGGATAATGGATTCGTTTGACCTGAGCATGATGTTCCTGCTAGTCCCTGTTCTATCGGAAATATTCTTTCCACAGAATTATGGCCTGGCAATAATTGGAACCTGGAGTATCTACACCACCACATTCATTTTCAGACCGGTTGGTGGGGTAATATTTGGAAGGCTTGGAGATAAGATTGGACGAAAGAATTCCATGGTAATCACCTTATTTGGGCTTGGAATCATAATATTTGCCACAGGATTCCTGCCAACATATGCTTCCATTGGCATTGCTGCACCCATAATCCTGTTCCTTTTCAGGATAATAACCGGAATATTTGGAGGAGGAGAATATGGAAACAGTGCTTCAATACTTACAGAATCAGTTTCCAGTAAACGCAGGGGAATTTGGGGGGCCGCAATTCAGAGCGGTTACCCTATTGGATATACACTAGCTGCAGTTTTCTTCCTATCGCTCCATTATGTATTCCCGGGAACACAGTTCAACCTGAACGGGTGGAGATGGATGTTCTGGATTGGGATCATTCCTGTTGTAATAGGCCTGATTGTGAGATACAGGATGCCTGAATCAGCCCTCTGGTCAAACCTGAACAAGAGTTCCGAATTGAGCAAGAGCCCGGTAAGAGAACTCTTCAAAGACAGAAAGAACCTCATAGGGGCAATCACAGGGATGCTTGCAATGACAGGTATTGCCTGGGTATATGGCCTCACGCTTGGCTTTTTCCCAACAGCCTTTCTCAAAGAAAACATCATGGCATTCCCCGAGTTTCTTTATGTTGTCATAGGTGCAATCCTTTTCTCACTTGTAGGTTATATGACATCCGGAGCTGTGAGCGACAGGATTGGCAGAAAGAGAATGGTATATATCTACACAATAGCTGCCATAATCCTTGCAATTCCCCTGACTTACGCAATATATGTAAGCAAAGCGAGTCCTGTAGAAATTGGTGTATTTTCAGCCATACTTGCCTTCCTGACCACGGGAATATATGGTGTGATCCCAGCATATCTAAGCGAAAAATTCCCCACAAGAATAAGGAGTACAGGAGTTGGTCTGGGATTCAATGGCGGATTTATCCTTGGAAACTGGAGTACAGTGTTCCTTCTTTTAATAGTCGGGTTCACCTCACCACATTTCTACATCTACCTGGGGATATTCATAATTATTGGTGAGTTGTTTATCCTGGCCTCAGCCCTACTATCAGAAGAGACAAAGGGTAAGGATCTTAACTTCTAAGATCCCCACCTTATTTATAACTAAATTTTTTAACACTGTGAGCGGGAAATCCCACACCATTTATGGGTGGGATGAAAGCGAACCAAACATTCTATATAATTCTGGCATCTAACTATACTTATAATCTCAAAGGGATATATTGCTTCGGAGACATC
>JAJYRT010000193.1:1920-3132 GCA_021793945.1 Thermoplasmata archaeon | reverse complement strand
CGGGCAGCCCCATGTAATTTAAGGCCGGATTCATGCTTTCTGACCAAATGCTTCATTTCCACATATTCTCGAAATATGTTCTAAAGGTCCTGAGTGAGCAGACCAGTATGACGGTTGTATGCTTATAACGAAATATCTATGCAGAAATTTCCCATTTTGCAAGTAAGATTAAGTTGAGTTATTTTTGCCTTTTTCAGATAGTCTGAGATATATTTATTAGCATCTTTTGGATGAAAATACGTTCATCGTAAGATGTGGGATTGCGACTTTCTATGGCGGAACTGGAAGAAATAATTAATAAAGCTGTCGGGAGAATAATAGCTTTACCAGGCAGCGAAAATATAGAATTCATATATCTCTATGGGTCTGTAGCACATAGAAAATCACACACGGGGTCAGATATTGATATTTGCATCTGCCATGGCGGTACGGAACAGGAAGCATACAAATTCCTTCTCAATGCAATTTCCTCAATTGACAGCAACATTCTTGATATCAAACTTTTCCGGCAGTTGCCGCTTTATATCAGAATTGACGTCCTCAAGGGAAGACTTCTGTATTCAAAGGACGTTTCTAGGGTTTACGATATAGCCTATGATACCATAAAGGAATATGATGAGTTTGAGCCTAGGTTTTATGACTATATAGGAAAAGAGGCGATTCATTGAAGAAAGGCGGAATAAGAGATGCCCTGGTATACTCGAAGATGACTGAAATAGAAGAAAGCTTAGATATGGTCAAAAAGAACCTGCCTGACCAAGCTGAAGAATTTGTTACTTTAGGAATAGTAAAAGATGGAATATACAAACGCCTTGAGTATGCAATTGAAAACGTTTTTGACGTATGTCACGTGATTAACGCTGATTTGTCCCTTGGCATTCCTTCCAGTGAGGAGGATGTTATACAGAACCTGAGAACTAAGGGCATCATTGATTCAGATATTTCTGATAAGCTGATTGCCATGCGCAGATTCAGAAATATTATTGTCCATAGATATGGTAAGATTGATGACAGAATTGCTTTTTCCCTACTGGAGAATGAACTGGAAGATTTCGTTAGTTTCAATGAGCGGATAAGAGCTTTTCTGAAGGGATAAATATAACATAGCCCATATAGCTGGAAATTTCACTTTGCTTAAACTTCATTACACTCATTATGTACGGCTATATGCAAAGAATCTTCCTGACCTCTAGGCATAGAACGCAATCTCAT
>JAJYRT010000193.1:0-1820 GCA_021793945.1 Thermoplasmata archaeon | reverse complement strand
TCATTACTTTGGAAATTAACCGTCGAAGCCTGGGGGAAGGTCTCAGGCTAGATCCAACCACGAAAATAGTCCAGATAATTTTGAAAAGAGTGGAATGTATGATTTGGCCTGAAAATAACGGATTCGGACAGTCCATCTGTTCCATGTCCGGATTCATGATTAGTGACAGATACTGTCATTCTTACACTTCCTTGAAATATCTATCCCAACCGGGATCTAACCATCTCCGCAACTTCATACTGTGAAACGTGAGTGTACCGCTGAGTGGTCCTCAGTGACCTGTGGCCCAGATTTATTTGGACCATGCGTACGTCGATTGGTTTTGTTCCATGGTAGCCCTTTAACAGGGCCGTGACGCACCAGTGCCTTGCCGCGTGCCAGTGGAATTTTTTACTCCTGTGAAAGCCCGAGTTTTTTTTCCAGATTCGAGCAATTGATTTCATGACAGCTACAGGATACAAAGAAAAGAAACCAGTCTTTTATGTGCTGCACAATTTCCACGATGAGCAGTACAAGAAATGAGACATCAGGGATGATTTTCTTCATAGGATACATGACATGACGGAGTGGGGAGCTTCAGAGTACCCAATAAGATATATTGCTCTTAACTCGCTCATCGGGAGATGTTATATCTCTCCATTATGGAGCGAAGAGAAGCTTGAGATAATAGCGGATGCTCGACGTGTACTGGGATATGCAGGAACATCCGGATGAACGCTGGCAGACCGACATCATGTACATAAAAATACGGGGAAGATTCTTCCATCTCCTGATATTCATCGATGAATACAGCAGATACATAACGCGCCACGCTCTCCTGACGCCAATGGATGCCGATTCAGTGTCAATGAAGGCACAGGCAGCAATAGACATTCTCAGGAGGGATTCCATTGCCGAACCCGTCATACAGTCTGGCAACGAATCATCATTCATCGCGCCGAGGAATATGCATGACCGACCACTGGAAGTTTGGTTTCGGAAAGTGTGGGAGCATCCGAATAGCTACGGACACAGTTATATCTGTGAGGATATGGCTGAAGCTGCCCGGATGCGAAACCGCAGGCCACATCAAAAGAGAACGCATATCAGTGCCGTTAGACCGTATATGGGATGGCCAAGCAGGTTGAAGTCTGGCGAAGGCCATACTGCGTTTCACCGGAGCCCAGAGAAACGCAGCCTCCCTGGTGTCATGGCGGTGGCATGCGGTGAAAGCCATGTATCCTAACTCGGGAGACCTTGCAGTCTCCATGAACATGCCACTGGGAGATGGTTGAGTAATGGTAGCAAGGCCCATAACCATCAGGGAAAAGTTCTGCAAGGAGTCGGAGGAGCCCATAGTACCGGTGAAGCTGGAGACAGCATAACTCCAGACGAGGGAAGGGACACTGCTTGTCTGCACTAGCATTGGAATGTCATGAGGAACTCCATTCCCCAATGGGGGGACGAGGACATGAAAAGACTTGAAGACATTCAGGATGCCCTGTATCAGGCAGCGAAAACGGATAGGAAACGGAAATTCTGCACCCTTCACGACAAGGTCTTCTTAACAGGCTTCTTTTTCTTTTTGTCCCACACACCCTTTGCAATATAGAGGTAGTAATCTCCACCTATGACCTTCAGCTCAAGTTTCTTTCCATGTTCGCTTTTCATCTTAAGGTATGTGTCTCTCACCGCGACCGGAACATTGTCAATCATTCCCATATGTATTAGTATTTGTGTTAATACTTTTTACATGTTTCCACTGGAAGTGCTGAAAATAAGGGATTTCAAAGAAATCGGTTAGAGTAAGCTAAGAAATTGGAAAGTGCACAAGAATGGCC
>JAJYRT010000192.1:1863-3142 GCA_021793945.1 Thermoplasmata archaeon | reverse complement strand
TGGATATTCCCGTGAACAACGAGCCGTTCAGGTTAAAAGGTTCAAACTCATTAGACTGGGGGATGAAAAACCGGCTGTCGAATATATTTTGTCCGGAGACCGGTCGTGCAGTGATGCTGGCAATCGACCACGGCTATTTTCTGGGGCCGACGGCGGGACTGGAGCGGGTGGATGTGACCATTGTACCATTGCTCCCTTACGCCGACACCCTCATGTGTACCCGTGGCATCGTGCGTTCAACCATACCCCCGACTTTCACGAAAGGAATTGTCCTGAGAGCAAGCGGTGGGCCAAGCATACTCAAAGAACTCTCAAATGAGGAGATCGCCGTCGATATCGAAGATGCCATCCGTTTGAACGTCGCTGCCCTTGCAGTTCAGGTATTTGTCGGAGGCGAATACGAAACCAGGTCCATACACAATATGACCCGTCTGGTGGACATGGGTAACCGGTATGGTATTCCTGTCCTCGGCGTTACAGCAGTAGGCAAGGAGATGGCGCGGGACGCTAAATATATGCGTTTAGCAACCAGAATCTGTGCTGAACTGGGAGCGTCGTACGTTAAGACCTACTATGTTGACGAGGGATTCGAGACGGTAACGGCATCCTGTCCGGTCCCTATCGTTATCGCCGGTGGAAAGAAGCTTCCGGAACTCGATGCCCTGAAGATGGCCTATAACGCGATTCAGCAGGGTGCAGCAGGGGTTGACATGGGAAGGAATATATTCCAAAGCGAGGCCCCGGCGGCAATGATCCAGGCAGTGAGAAAAGTCGTTCATGAGAACATGACGCCCAAAGAAGCGTACGATCTCTATCAAACTCTCAGAAGAAGATAGGACAAACAGACGGTGTCAGCCAATAAAGCCTTCTCTCTTCTGCGTGCATCTTCGCCGACCATCAGTGCCGGGATTCTATCGGCTGACCTGATGCATCTGAGCTCCGAGCTGGCTTTGCTTGAAGGGGCAGGTATAAAAGCGGTCCATTTTGATGTTATGGACGGGCGTTTCGTTCCCATGATGACAACGGGACCGGTGTTCATAAAGGCCGTGAAAACGTCTTTACTCAAGGATGTTCACCTGATGATTCAGGATCCACAGGTAAAAGTGAAGGATTATGTTCATGCCGGCGCCGATATCGTCACTGTCCATGTGGAATCCTGCAAAGACATCCGTCCCCTTCTCCGGGAACTCGGAACGATGGAAAATAAGAACGACCCGGACAGAGGGCTCATCCGGGGCGTCGCACTCAATCCCGGTACACCGGTTAAGGTCCTTGAACC
>JAJYRT010000192.1:0-1763 GCA_021793945.1 Thermoplasmata archaeon | reverse complement strand
AGGCTTGCAACGATTGAACCCGAAGGACATTCCGGGCTGAACCTTGAATACCTGCAACAGTTACGAACCCTGCCGGAGCTTGCTGACGAGACCATGGTTAATGAACTACGGACACATCTCTTTGACGCTCAAGCGGCAACACCATCAATCGAAGCACTGATGCACGCCTTTATTCCCCAAAAATACATTGATCACACTCATGCGGATGCCATACTTGCCCTGACGAATCAGCCTGATGGAGAAAGGATCGTCCGGGATGCACTGGGCGGGGATGTAATTATCCTGGAATATGTGAAGCCTGGATTTGCGCTGGCCAAAGCCGCAGCGACGGCCTTTGAAGCCTTCCCCATGAGTAAGGGCATGGTCTTGATGAAACATGGATTGCTCACCTGGGGCGAGACGGCGCGTGAATCTTATCAACGTACTATCGAACTGGTGACCAGGGCAGAGGAGTATGCAGCCAAGAAAGGAACGAACCCCTTGAGAACGAGGATTACCACATCTCGCGCAACAGCAGAAGGAAGATATCTGAAGGTGGCGTCAATTCTTAGGGGATTGCTGGCTCTACCCACCGAAAATGCTGATTGGCCATATCAGCGTTTTATCCTGCAATCGCTGATAACAAAAGAAGTGCTCGACCTTGTTGATTCAGACCGGGGGAAAGAAATTGCATTGACACCTCCCCTGACCTCCGACCACCTCATCAGAACCAAGGCCCTTCCGCTGTGGCTTGACGCCCCGCACTACGAAGACGAGGACAAGCTGAGGGAACAACTTTCTACGGCAATAACTGAATATGCGAAGAAATATGATGCGTATTTCGAACGGTATTCCAAAAAAATGAAACCCGGACTCAGACGTTTTGATTCCAGGCCGCGGGTGATTCTCATGCCGGGACTGGGAGCAATATGCGCAGGTAAGGATGTTGTGGATGCCGGAATAGCCAGAGATATCACTGCCCAGACTCTGGCTGTTAAAACGAAGATCGCGGCAAGCGGAAGGTATGAAGGATTGAGTGAAGAACATCTCTTCGATATGGAATACTTCAGCCTGCAACATGCCAAACTTGACCGGGAAGATAAACTTCCTTTACAACGCTCAGTCGCGCTGATTACCGGTGCCGCAGGGGCAATCGGGTCCGGGATTTGTCAGGCACTGCTTGAAAATGGATGTCATGTGGCTGTTACCGATCTGCCGGGTGATAATCTGGACTCATTGGTGAATGAGTTGAAATCAACGTATGGGGAGCGAGTCATTGCTGTTCCCCTTGATGTGACAGATGCGGAGTCTGTGGCTAAAGGTTTTGATCAGATCATTCAAACCTGGGGCGGCATTGATCTGGTGGTGGCTAATGCCGGCATAGCGCATGTGTCATCACTTGCAGATATGGATCCGAAAACCTTTCAGAGAATGGAACGGGTAAACGTTGAAGGAACACTCCATATACTTTCCCGGGCCGCGCGGCATTTTAAGGTTCAGAAAACAGGTGGGGATATTATTTTGATATCGACCAAGAATGTTTTCGCCCCCGGAGCAAAATTCGGGTCGTATAGCGCTACGAAGGCAGCGGCACACCAACTGGCTCGCATCGCCAGTCTGGAACTTGCAGAGAGCGGTGTGCGCGTCAATATGGTGGCTCCGGATGCGGTGTTTGCCCATGACAAGCGCAAATCCGGACTATGGGCCGAAGTCGGGCCTGATCGTATGCGCGCAAGAGGCTTAGATGAGAAGGGTCTTGAGGAATATTATCAAAGCCGCAATCT
>JAJYRT010000191.1 GCA_021793945.1 Thermoplasmata archaeon | reverse complement strand
CTTGGTCTTTTGAAGTGCAGAATGTCAGGATCCTAAAGTAAGCTTTACATATATTCACAACCTTATGAGACAACAGCATGATTTCGAACGCGTCCGAGAATTTACCTGTAAACAGTTATGTCAAAGAAAACCTTGACAAAGTTGTATTAGGGGATTGCGTCGAAGAAATGAAAAAGCTCCCTGATGAATCAGTGGATCTCATCTTTGCTGATCCTCCGTATAATATAGGAATAGGGTATGATAATTATGAAGACAACCTACCCAGGAATACCTATATAAGATGGACAACAAAATGGATGACAGAAGCAGTGAGGGTGCTGAAGAAGAATGGATCCATATATGTGGCTATCAATGATGAATATGTGGCGGAATATGCCATAATTCTCAAATCTAAAAAACTAAAAATGAGGAACTGGATAATCTGGCATTACACTTTTGGCGAATCTCAGAGGAAAAAATTCAGCAGATCTCATACACACATCCTGTATTTTGTGAAATCAGAAGAGGATTTTACCTTCAACAAGGATGACATTAAAGTAAGATCGGTAAGACAGGAAATTAATGATAAAAGAGCCAACCCCACAGGAAAAGTTCCTGATGACGTCTGGAAAGAGAAATTAAATGAAAGTGAACCTGAAAACTTAATGACGGTGTCAAGGGTGGCAGGTACTTTCAAAGAGAGGGTAAAAGATTTTCCCTGCCAGATGCCCATGAAGGTTTTGGACAGAATAATCAAAGCTTCATCAAATGAGGGAGACTTAGTTCTGGATCCCTTTTCTGGAAGTGGAACAACCTTGGCCGCTGCCAAGATTAATGGAAGGCACTTTATAGGAATCGAGCAATCGAAAAAGTATAAAAAAATGATAGAAGACAGGTTGAATTCTATATTGTAAAAAGTTCTCCTGGATGTATCTTGAACTGCATCATGTTTGCAGTATCTCTGCCACCGTCCCCTCCTTTTCTCTGCAGGACAATCCTGCCTATCATCAGGCTTCCCCTGTCCGTTAAACCTACCGGGCCATCGGCGTAAAGATCAATTGCAGTATCTATGTCTTTGATTGTCCACTCAGTCGAATTAGTTGATTCATCAAACGCAGTAACAAGGATCCATTCTGCCTTGTAACCCTTTCTGCCCCTAAGTAAATCACTTGCTATAACCATCTTCCAGTCAGAGAAGAACTGGATTGTGCTTCTTATTTCATGATCTTCCAGTTCATTGAGGAAAAATCTTCTCTGATCCCTCAAAGCGTTGAATTGTTCCATGGACAAAATACCTCTTTGATACAAACTAGCCGGGCTGATCTCTCCCACAAATTTCTTGAGTGAATTCACAACTCCGGCTGGCATGTTCCAATAATCCTTGTAGGAATCTACCCATCCTCTCTCTATCTGGTTGTAATCAGCACCCCGGTTAAACTTTTTTAACGAAACATTTCTCTGGAGTGTCAGGATATTGTCCTGGACAATCTTCAACACTATGTCCGCCTTATCCCGGCCCCTGAGGACTGTTGCCTTAACTTCTGTTATATGTTCCAAATCCGATCCCATATATTGCAGCCACTGTTGTGCTTCAAAATCCTCTTTCCATGATTCAAATTTAGCTGCAACAGCATCCTCGTTCTGGAAACCCCCCCGGGCAGTTCTTGAACCTGCCATCTGTTTATTGTCCATAATAATGCAACATTAACCGATAAATCTATAAATCAAATTCGATTTTTATAAATATAAAATACAGTCAATTACAAAAATTGTCAGGTTTTATCTAGGGTGTTTATGTAAGCGATCAACTCATCCATTATGTCTCTGGCAATTGAAAGAGGCTCCCTATGCCCCTCCAAGAAACTGACTCCGTTTTGGGTAATTGTGTATATTTTCTTATCCCTCTCAGCCTGGGTCTCATATATGGTGATAAGCCCTCTTCTTTCAAGAGACTTCAGGAGCACATATATAGTGCCCTGTGGCAGATCCCGTTTTATTATGGAAGAAATCTCGGTCTGAAGCGAATATCCATGCATGGGATTCTGTGAAAGAAGCTTAAGAATCAGGAGAGTCATAATGCCCTTTAGGATTTGTTCTTTGTGAAACGGGTTCTGTCTGGGCATGATACTAAATATTAATAACGGTTAAATAGTTATCTATAATTAGCTTACCTATGACTGACTTATCTATGTCAGGAAATGGAAATAACCTTCAAACTGGCTATTCCTCATTGGCTTTTACTTCCATAGGTCATTTCATGAATGACGGCTTTACATTTATCTTTCCCGTAATAGCCGATGTTCTTGCCAGCCTGAATAATTATCCTGCATATTATCTAACAATAATGTTTGCGGCATTTTACACCGCCTCCACAGTATTCGGCCTATTTGCAGGGAGGTTCTCGGACAGGGGAAGTGTCCTTGGTGGTCTGCATACTGGAATTATCCTCATATCTGTTGGTTCGGTAGGTTTTTCCTTAACCCTTATTTTCTCAGGAGCCTCATATTTTGTGGCTTTGCTTTCAGCAATAGTCATGGGAATGGGCACTGGATTTTACCACCCAATTGGGGCAGCTATCCTGCAGAGGTCCTATCCAAAGAAGAATCTCGGTAAAGCACTGGGAATCAATGGTTCAATGGGTTCCATTGGCCGGGCCCTCTTTCCGACAATTTTCTTAGGGCTGGCATTTTTCATCACTAAAGGATATGCACTCATTTTTCTTTCAATCGCGGGATTTGCCGCGGCCATTGTGATATGGGTCGGTCTCAGGCATATAATGGGTATAAAGTCCGAGAATTCTGCCAAAGGTCAGGGAATCAAGGGAGTTGTCAATGGATCAATCATCATACTTACCCTGGTTTTCTTCATCAAGTCGGTTTCATCGCAGGGCATGGTTGCATGGATCCCAACATTCCTGACATACAACAAAGGGGTGGCAGTAGGTACGACACTTGGTATTGTTCTAACCGTTATGTATTCTTCAGCGATTATTGGTCAGCCACTGTTTGGTATATTGGTGGATAAAGTTGACAAGAGACTCCTACTTGCCATCAGCTCCCTCGGAACAGCTGCCGCAATGTTTGCATATATGAACACAGCTGGATGGCTTGAAATACTGATGCTTTCACTGTTTGGGTTTTTTACATTCAGCGGTTTCCCTCTCACAATGTCTCTCATATCGGATTACGCACCCAAAGGAACCTCTTCCCT
>JAJYRT010000190.1 GCA_021793945.1 Thermoplasmata archaeon | reverse complement strand
GTCCATGACTAGTTCTAATCATACGGATGGGGTTAATAAGGGTAATGACGTTTAATTTTATCCCGACCTCTTATAATTTGAGTTAAGCCCTAATTTCAGAGGTTAGCCATTATATTTCTTGTCCGTAAAGCCTAAAAGTTCAAGACACCAAGAGAAGCCTCTATTATAGCACCTATAACCAATAATACAATTGATAAAATAAAATAATACCCTGCATTGATAACTAACTCTTTAGCTCGATTAAAGAAATACTCGGATTTCTGGTTTCTTGCCATAGATTGTATATACGACAGCATTATGTCTGTTATCACCATAGAAATAGCTATGCCAAACGCGTATCCCATGGTTTCAGGGAAGAATTGCGGTAATATGTACTTGACAAACGAAGACGCATGAGGACCGCTGTTTAGTGATGCCATAAACGTTGTTTCAAGTATATTCGAGTAGAATAATATTACAAATGTTCCTGTGAACAGACTAAATCCCCCAATAATGTACTGAGAAATGTCCAGGGTTATATTATTACGTAAAACGGTGTTGAAAAAATTCCAGTAATTAAACGATGCGTTTGTGGTAGTGGTTCCAGATACTAGAGGAGCAACGGGAGTGATAAATACGTAGATTATCAACAAAATGAAAAAAATAGAATAATATGAGATAAGGGAAGCCAAAAGGTATTGAAAAAACAGTGTTCTTTTGGTATCCTCACCGTTTTTGAGTGTAATTAGTTGAAACTTATAGTCGTATAAACTCTGCAGAAATTTCCTGTTTCTTAATACAAACAATGAATTGATAAAATTGGAGATAAAGAATGCCTTTATGACATCCCTTAGTAACAAAGTTGTAAGTAGTTTACCATCGGGTATAAGGTATTTACTGATTATTTTCACTTTAAAAAGTGATTGAGAAATACCGAGATTTGTTACCGAACCAAAAAAATAATAGAATAATGACAACGAAAATAGGATAAGAATATTTAACAATCCAGAATAAGTGTCAAAGATATGCAAAAACCCCTCAACAAAGCTTACCTTATATGAAAGGAAAAACCCCAGGAATACTGCTTTAATATTCAATGACAACGCTATCAATGAAGTTAAGGAGACCAAAAGCGATTGCTCTGTAACATAAATCAGGAATCTTTCGCTAATATCAAGGGGTTTCATTATATTCACGTATTTTAGTTAATCTTTTATTTATTTGCCTTAGCATACTATTGAATCTAAATCCACGTACATACTGACCTTGGTAATTTAATGTTTTGACCAATCCAGACGATACAAAATCCTTTTTAAGCACCTGTATGGAAAATATGTCACACTTTGTTTCTTCTCTGGGAACAATTATGACCAAGAGTAAATATATAATTGCTACAAAGACAAGAGAGCCTATAATTATTTTTAATAATAACGAGATCCGGGTTCCGTATAGAAATATGGTTAACAGTGCAAATATAATTGCACCTACCGAAAGGAGCATTGCGATAGCCAAAATTTTTCTTTTTAAATTATCATTTTCTATGAAGTGATACAATTCGTGAAGAATTACTGCATCCATTTCATCATTGTTTAAACATCTCAAGAAATCGTCTTTAATCAGGATCTTTGGTGTTTTAGAATCATGGAGGCCCACCGGAGACTTATTGAAGAAATTGAAAGAGCTATATATGTAAATATCAATTTTCTTGATTTCATCATTCTTGTATGTTAATTTGCCATATTTTTCTGTATATATCTCAGACAGTTCATAATCCATATCGGCATTACGTGGTTCGCTCAGGTAACCCCATTTTTTTAAGTATCGGTAGTATAGAATGCCCAATTCGGCAGGAAAAATGAAAATAGGTATCGCTGACAGTACAACCGTTTCTACTTTACTTGGATGTTCAAAAATAAAATTCTGAAAAATCAAAAGCATAAAAAGAGTAAATAATGAAACAATAAAGTAGGGCTTAAAAAATAATTTAAAACCCTCCCTTTTATTTCTATCACTTCGCATTTTATATCTTCGGATGTTGTATATCAATATGAAATTATTGCAACCGCCATTGCCCCTAAGATTACCAGACCTACCGGATTGGTCAGGTCTAATCCAAGAATTGCGATTATTGCAACCTCACTCCAACCGCTTGCAAGTATGGCATATCCTATTGCGGCTAGTACATCACTCCCCACATAAATCCCATAGCTGGTGAATAAACTAACCAGAAAATCCACTAGGGCTTGTTCAGTCGGAGTTGCTCCCCAGTGTGTTAGTTCGAAATCAATCAGGTTGCCCATTCCGGATATACCCGAGGCTGACTGGACTTGAATGTTGCCTATACTTCCAAATTCCAGCGGTATTGCGTTTCCTTCCGCGGCAAATATAACGTTATAGATTGGAACTCCCGCTGTCACCAGTAGAATACCCACCACTGCTATCGCTAGTATGCCTTTCTTCCAGTTATTCTCTCTTCTTTTCCTCTCAAAGATTCCAGTCTCTTGCGTCTGGGAGTTCAGAAAAGACTGGAAAATCGGGTTTATGCTATAGCTTTCCATTACTTGATACAAACCATAGAACGATTTAAACATTGTGCAACCTTCTGCCCTGTTGAACAAATCCCTCCTGAAGCTGAGGTTATTCCATGATCTTTGGTTTCCCCCGCTGCTTTCTCCTTATTATCCCTTATTTTTCACCTTAACCTCCTCTTTTGCACCCTGATTTATGTAATCATATATCCACAACCTCTGGTATCCCTCTGCCTCAAGACCTTTAGCAGACCTGCTCATACAGTTCTCGCCGAATTTCCTCTTCACTGCTGAAAATATGCCCTCTGTTCCGGGCCATCTCATTCCATAGCTGTTCTCCCCTGCCCATGTTTTGTACCCTTTCTCTTGATATTCCCTGATAGTCCTTCTCCTGTATTTCGATCCCCTGTACCGATCAGTGGAGGCGTTCTTCCTTATCTTTATGGCCGCCTTTGCACTGATGGAATGCAGCAGGTCGAACAGATCGTTGGTGTCAAATGCACCGTCACCGTAGAATCCCTTTACCCCGATGCCATTCATTACCGCTTTCCTTATGTGTCTGGAGGCGGTCTCAGGTTCAGGCGAACCAGTACCCTCAATGTGTGATTCTATTCCGAGAATCTTCTTTGTCTTCACGTCCGCTGTTATTATTATGATAAGGTGCTTTCTCCTCTTCCTATCCGGATCACCATACTTTGTGATCCTGTACGATCCGGCGTTGTTCGTCTTCA
>JAJYRT010000189.1 GCA_021793945.1 Thermoplasmata archaeon | reverse complement strand
AGAGCAAACGGCAGGCTCAGGAGATAATCTCCTAAATTTTTTTAATGCCGAGGTGGCCCAGTGGTACGGCGCCAGACTTGAGATCTGGTTCCCTTGTGGATCGGGAGTTCGAATCTCTCCCTCGGCGCTTACAAAATAAGCATTGAACCTGCCATTGAAGCAACAGGCCTGTAATTTTTTTCCCTTTAAGGACACATGTGAAGTACTTACGGTATTCTCGCTCTCATGGTAGTAGTACCATCTCCGGCTGACAAAGCGTGAGTTCGTTCATGTTCCTCAATCTCTATAGGATCACTAGTACTGAATTTGTGTCTGTCACACGTGTAAATTGGTACTTTGTTGTTGTACTCCACTTTCTTTCTTCGAAAGTGCATGAAAAGAAAACTGTATGTGAATTATAATATTTACTAAGTCCTGATAAGTTAAGCTTGAACAGATAACCTGGGTTTTAAATTACTGAAGGCAGGAAAACAACCAAAGTTGAACCCCAAGATCACTTTCATCTTTAACTCATTTAAAAAATATTAATATATAACTTGATGTTAGAAGAATATGGATTCTGGCTTAAAAGCTGCTTTAGGCGTTGTAATAGCTATTCTTGTCATTGGGGGGCTCTATTATGTTATTAACCATCCCGATACAGTAGCACAGACTGTAAACCCAACCGTCACTGTAACTGCAGTTGATTTACAGATTAACTACCAGGGCTCTACAGACGGATATATGGGCCCCACTTCCCAATCATTAGGAGGTTTCACCATAAGCGCTGGAAATCAGGAGACATATACCTTGACATTCAATACCACGGCATTACTTTTGCAACATCAAATAAACAGTTTGACAATTAGCACATCTGGATTCAGCCTATCTAGCCTTAGCCCAAACATGCCGTATAGCTTTAGCGCCGGTTCAACAGTTTCGGTGACATTAACCATAAATGTACCATCATCCAGCTACAGTGGCGTTCTTGATATAGTGCTGGATACCACTTAAATTCATTATTGGAATATTTGGTAGACCCACTTACAATTTTTACTTTTAGGAGAATCCGTTAAAGAATTCATTCAATAACAATCCTATACTAGTTGGGTTCATATCGGTAATTGCCACTCATTCCTCCCTGGTCTTTAGAGCACTTATGTCCCTTCATTAAAGTTTAAACAGATTGACATCTTTGAATTTTGAAAGAATGCGATAGATTTCCATTTTAGCTTAAACCGAATTAAATTCTATGATATGAGAGAGCACTCTGGAGGAAGTTGACGAAACCTGCAATAATTTTTCAACGAATGCAGCCCATGTCTAACAATTTGGCTGTTTCTCAACAATTAATACACTCTGATGAAGGTAAGTTAATCAGCTAAAGCTCTTACTAGCAAGGGAACAGATAACATTAGACGGATCAAATATTTGTAAGGATGTCATTAAGCTTATTTTCATTGCTTTTGTATCTTATACACAACCTTAAACATAGTTTTAGTTGACGTGTTGAGTGTATTTCCCCGGATAGATCTCTTTAAGCAATGCCCGAACTTACTAAAGATCCCAATAATTCGGAAACTTCTCCGGAAAGCATTATACCAGCACGGTACCAGTACTTAGCGTATTCCAGTGCCTGAGAGTGATTCATTCCCAAATTACCGTTTGGATCGTCGAAAGAGTCTGTGCAGTCGCTAACAATTACCGGATGAAAACCCCTGAAATATGCATCGGCTGCGGTATGTTTTATTCCGCCATTGGTATGAATGCCAGTAAAGTATAGGGTATCTCCCGGTTTCACACCAAGTTTCTTTAAAAGTGAGTGCAATGCAGTTGGCTGCCCACCCGAGTCTGTGAAGCCACTATAAGTTCCTTTTTTGACTTCAAACATAAGTTCCTTTCCCTGGAGACGATCCAGGTCCCAGTCTTTCCATTCTCTTCCCAAAATAAATAGATTGTCTGTTTTAAGCCCATCAGCAATATGTGTCTCCGTTTCCCTTTCCATTGAATGAGGACCCCAGTCCTTTATCTCATAATCGGTAGGAAGATGACTGTCATTCAGGTAAATGACAGGTAAATCCATTGAGATGAACTCCTCCTGAAGCGCTCTTATTGCAGGTATCATTTTCTGTGCCCTTTCTAGCACAACTTCTTTTCCATATTCCCTGAATAGAAACGAGTTTGTCATATTCATTACGAGCAGGGCTGATCTTTTAGCAACCATAATATTACGAATAGGTCTTGAAATATATCCTGTGTTCCTGTCTTCTGAGAGTAACTAAGTTCTCTGGAAGGCGGGGTGTCACTTTCAATTGTATGTGAAGGGATTTGCCAAATTTATCGTAATAAAAATATATGGCCACTTAGGTACATAATAGAATAATTTTAGAAAGTTATGGAAAATATGTCTATTTAACTGACTCTCTTCGATGGTTTTCCCTTCCAGAGGCCAATACTAAAAGCCACAAGGAAAAGTATGCTCACCAGAGCCAGTGCACCTAAGCTCCCTATAGGCAAGAGTGTCTTTACATAGGATTCTAATATGGATGCATGAGCTGTCAAGTAACTTGACACAGTTGCATACATTGTGGACGGAGATACGCCCGGAACCAGATAGAAACCCACATACCATACAATTAGGCCTATAACAAGAAGAAGCCCAAAAGTTACTGCCCCTTTCCTGATTGCCAGCCCAAGGAGTAGACCCACAATTATTGCAATAATAGGGATCACTATACCGACATAATTCATTTTGATTTCCTCCTTCCAGATCAATACACTATGTACTTAAAATACTTACTGTTTTAAATACAATAAAATAAAACAATCGCACGATGAGGTAGGACAATACCCGGAAAAATACCGATAAAAAACTATGTGTAAAGCATTAGACTGGGAAATCACATAAGTGTCTCTTGTTGAAAGAGGTCTTAAATTAAAATCGGTCTATAATGAAAATTTCATATAATTGTATGACGTTGTCCGACATATTTTTACCCTAGTAAAATTATGTCATGATTAAGATCACAACTACTAATCCGAAATCTGACCAACCTCTTAAACAAGAAAGGAATAAATCTCCAGTCAAGAAAACTACCAAGAGGGCTGGTAAACAATATTCCAAACTCGGAACAGAGCCTTTTACACGGGAACAGGCAATAAGACTGCTCAATACAGCAGATAGCATGGAAGAGCGAGTATTACTCCTCCTTGGATTCAACACAGGCATGAGTCTGGCAGAAATTGCGTCATTGGAGCCTATAAATTTTGAAT
>JAJYRT010000026.1 GCA_021793945.1 Thermoplasmata archaeon | reverse complement strand
TCCCTTATGCAATCCTCCAATCCTTTCATTGATACTTCCTGCCCGTAAATCTTTGTGCGCAGGACTTTGTAAAACTCGTGGGACAAATAATGCACTTCATTGGAGAAGTAGGAAACCAGAAAGTCCCTCCTCAATTGTTTCTCGATCTGGCGATAGGATTTCGAATTTTTCGTGAACTTCCGGTATATCCCTAGAATTGCCTCCTTATTCTTCCCGCTGGTGAAAAGTGAATTGCAGTAAAAGGCGAAGTCGTATCCCGTTGTTCCGGAAACAGGCCACGTATTCCTGAGTTCTTCACCATATCCAAGTATCTTCTCAACATAAATGATGCCCAATCCAGATTCACGCTCCAGCTTAACCAGGTAACTTTCCGGGTCATACAGTCCGTCGACATGATCGACCCTGAATCCATCTATATAACCGGCATTCGCAAGTTGAATGATCTTTTCGTGGACAATCCTGAAGGTTTCCGGCAACTGCTCGTTGAGTGAAATCAGGGAGTTCACCGTAAAAAATCGTCGAAAGTTCGTCCCACGGATAAGATGTCTCCAATACATTGGCAGGTAGTTCTGGTTCTGGACTACCCTGTGAATTTTCTCGGGATCCTTATTTATTTCTTCGAAAAGGGTCCGGGCAGCGTCACGGTTGAATTCACTCCCTGTCAGTTCCGTAATGGAATGACTTGATAGGGGTATTTTTGCCCCCTCAACCCAGAGAGATGGCTGTTCGCCAGCAGAAAGCCTTATCCTTCCAGAATTCAATGAATCCTCATAACTAGCGTTCAGCAAAGGGAGCATCGGCTTGAAGTCTATTTCTTCAGTCCGGTAAAACAGATCAATCATATTGATGTAGGAAGATTTCCTTCCATTTATGAAGATGTCTTTCAGATAACGATTTGTTGTGTCCGCAGACATATGATTGGGAACAATATCCTGTATCCAACCAATTCCGATTTCATGCGCCTTTCTCGAAACCCTGCGGAATGCTTCCTCTCCGCCAATATCTGTATTCACTTCCCCGAAGTCTATGGTATCATAGCCATGTGGGCTTCCAGTTCTGGCGAGAAGTATTGGCGATGCATAAATATGCGTAACTCCAAGTTCATGAAGATAATCAAGTATTCCCTCAAGATCAACTAACCTGAAAGTCGGCGAAAGTTGTATTCGATATGTGGAACAAATTGAATTGCCCATTGCAATTCAAAACATTTTACCAAGCTTTATAAATCTTGCCCGGCAATACACAATCAGCCGGTACCTGCCGGGGATCGTACATAGAGAATTTATTTAAGCAGGGGACGTTTGCTGAATTATGGTAAGATTTCTCCCACTTGGAAATGGGAGGCTGCTCGTTAACTTTGACAGGGACATGAATCTCATAGATTTTTATTATTCTAAAAGCCAGGGTGAAAATCATGGAGGACGCCCCTTCAGGTTCGGAATTTCCGTGAATGACTCGTTCCATTGGATCGATTCCACGCTCGCCAAGAATGTCGACTACGTTGATCATACAATGATAGGCAAGTGGGATTTCAGTCTTAAGGGAGTGGACTTCAGTACGGAAAATTTTGTGGACATCTATGAGGATGTCTACGTAAGGAGGATTACTGCTTCAAATAATTCAGGGGAAGCGGTAGACCTGAAATACTACTTTCACCAGAATTTTTACATTTACGGGAATGACATAGGAGATACCGCTGTTTTTATGCCGGACCTGAATGGCATCCTCCACTATAAGGGAGCGAGATATTTCTTCGCTTCCATCTGTGATGCTGATGATGGGAAGATGGATCAGTTTGCCATAGGCGTTAAGGAATTCATGGGCATGGAGGGAAGCTGGAAGGATGCTGAAGACATAAACCTATCCGGCAACCCTGTTGCAATGGGTTCAGTAGACTCTATTCTGAGGTATACAGCGAAGATTCCTCCCGGCGGCAAGCAGGAGATATTCTACTACATTCTGTGCGGAACATCACTTGAAAAGATAACGTCCGCCAGCCACGATATAACTTTCGAGAAGCTGAAGCGCTACGAACTCCGTACCTCAAACTACTGGAGATTGTGGGGATCGAAGCAGAGAATTGAGTTGGATGACCGCTTGACCTCTCTTTACATAAGATCATTGCTCATTGTCAGGAGCCACATGGGAGAAAACGGAGGGATTGTCGCTTCAAGCGATAGTGAAACCATCAAGGCAAACAAGGACGGATATTACTATGTGTGGCCCCGTGATGCAGCGATTTCTGCCTACGCCCTCATCAGGGCAAATCACTCAGGCCCCGCCAGAAAGTTCCTTAACTTTTCAAGATCCCTCATCTCCCCGGGCGGATACTATTCGCATAAGTACACCATGGGAGGGAACCTGGCGAGCAGCTGGCTTCCGATGATCATTGGCAACAAGAGTGTGCTCCCCATCCAGGAAGATGAAACTTCGCTTATGGTCTGGGCAATCTGGAAACACTACGTCAAGAATAATGATATTGAGTATCTTTCCCAGTTCTATGAGCCGATTATCAAAAAGTGCGCTAACTTCATAGTTTCATTCCTTGGAGAGGACGGTCTCCCCAAACCATCATACGACCTATGGGAGGAGAGATTCGGGATACACACATTCACGGTCGCTACATCATATTCTGCCCTTAATGCGGCTGCCAAATGTGCCAGGACATTCGGGGATGAGGATACAGCATTAGAATATGAGGGAGTTATAGATCGCATGAAAAGAGCCTATGAGGAGAAATTCTATTCCGAGGAGGCCGGCATTTACGCAAGATCTCTAATAGATGGAAAACCTGACTTCACGCCTGACAGCTCGATCATGTCACTTTTTCTTTTCAACATGAAAGATGCAGGAGATCCAAGAATTGTATCCAGCATGTCAATCATCATGAAGAGGTTATGGGTGGAAGGCATCGGCGGACTGGCAAGATATGAGAATGACATTTACCAGAGGGTAAAGAAAGATAACAGGATACCCGGAAACCCCTGGATCATCACTACTTTGTGGGCTTCAGAATACTTCATGCTGCGGGGAGATCTCGACTCGGCACTGAAGATGATAAATTGGGTTGCTGATCACAAGCAGGATTCCGGCATACTTCCAGAGCAGGTTAACCCGTATGATGGATCTGCTTTGTCGGTTTCGCCGCTGGTCTGGAGCCATGCACAGTTCATTATAACCATTCTGGACTATGAAAGAGCATTGATGGATTCACCGTCCAGATCCAGTGTACAGATAATCCAGAGCGAATGAACCTATGTAAAGCCGACATTGAGACGTTTGATCCGAATGCCAATCGGCCGGCGGGTTGGAGATCCGTTATCGTGATTATGCATTCTGATGCGGTTCGCTGAGGAATTCCCTAAGCTCCTTTGAAGAATCCCCAATGTTTTTTATCCGGCTGGAAATGTAATCCTTTGTGATTCCGTTTTTCTCGAATTCCGGAGATGAGGTAAAGTCACTTTCCAGTATTTTCTGGAAAATGGACTTGAAATCCGGACCGGCTATCTCTATGACGGACTTCATGAACTTGACGTAATTTGTGCTGGAGAGAATATCATCATCGCCCACTGAAAGCTTCAGTAGTCTTAGCTTGTGGAATTCAAGGGACTTCATGGAACTCATGACCCTGTTCAGGGCAGCTGCAAGCGAATCAGTATCCAGATTCTTGTTAAGGGCGGGCTGCGTAGTTATGTCCACCTGTTTCCCGGGATCCACATAGTCTACACTTAGCGAAGGCGCATTACCCCCTTTTGAAAATATGAACTTGAAGTTGGACTGTTTCGAGTCGTCTCCAAAATTACAGATAAGGTTGTCCCCAGATAGCTCGGCGGAAGCCATCACGTACCGATCTGTTTTCTCGTAATCTACCACGGGTTCCTTGCTTATCCAGGTCCCGGCCGTACCAACAGGGATCCGGAATGCCTTTATCAGAGAAGAAAAGAACAACGTGTCCCTGAAAATATCCAGGTTCTTGGCATTCAGGGAAAAGTCGTATTCTATGCCTCCATCGGACAGATACTTTGCCCTTGCATCATAGCCTCCCTCAACGCTTTTCAGGATTATACTACTCTCCCTGACGGGGAGGTAGTTTCCGGAGACGAAAGCTTCCAGTGCCTTGATCGAAAGAGTCCTGTTTGACTCGGTCTCCTCACCTATTTCCTTGATTTTTGAAGAATAGGCCTTGTTAATTTTTGTCTTAACCTGATCGAGGGAAGCGTTTGTGAAACTTATTATGGAATCCAGGCTCTCCTTAACGGCGTCAAGCCCTATCTCCTCATAATACTGTTTAATCATCCTGGTTATGGACTGAAGCAATTCATCAGACCTTGACAGCTTTGCACCCATTTCCTTCTGTAACTTTTCTGAATCGTCCTTCTTATCAGCAGATCTCCGGGAATAGGAAATTGCATCAAACAGATTAGACAAAATGCCCTTTGCTATGTATCCGTAACTTGATGCCTGCTGGTTTACGTTGCCGGAAATCATTGATGGATGTATCGATGTATCAATAATAATAGTTTGCGCTTGCCGATTCTCCGAATCTCCTGTCAGACAATGGCTGCTTAGTTAGGTGATCTCACTCATAGATAGGGAAAGATTTATTTCTGAATGAAAATCATTGTATCTGGTATAAATTGCAAAGAGGCGAATCTGATAGACTTGAAGAACTTGTGGATAAGTTATCTCTTGACGTTAAAGCAGTTATGCTCCTTGCAAAAACTGACCCGGATGTTGTCGAACTTATTGAGAAAAAGATCAATCAGTCAGTTGATGGCGACATGCAGGACTTCAGAAAGATAGTGCAGAGGTCTAAGAATGTAAAAATACTCGGTGCGATACTCATATCCATCGGGGAGATAGCCCTCGCTTCCATGCTTACAATATCCGGAGTGGGGATCATTTTTCCCACCCTCCTCGGTTCACTTTCACCCGGGTCGTTTGTGCGTTACTTTTCCGCTTTCAACGTAGACATCAATAATCTTGGATTTGGCGGTTCTCTTGTGCTGATTGTCAATTATTCACTTTCCATAATACTCCTCGCATCTGCCTTCTACATATTGCGCAGGGTTTCCGAGGAACTTTCCGAAGCAGGACTCAAGGTTTAGGTGCCTCAATGAGAAGGTTAAATATAAGCAGGAAAGGGCTGGTGCTTGGATTCAAGATAGGAGCCGTTAGCGTAGGAACAGTTTTTCTACTGATGGGGATATCTTACCTTCTCACAATTGTCAGGCTTATCCTGGAGGGGTATCCCTTCAATATTGAACTTGTCTTCACGGTCATCGCATTTTTCGGTTGTGTCATTTCTGGATCGGCCCTAATTATAGCTTTTCCCGATTCACTACGTGTCAAATTCAGGAAACCCGAGATAAAGGGCATTGCCAGGCCCACATACGGTTTTGTCACTCTACTGGCAGTAGGCATCGGTTCCACCATTGGGTCCCCGCTTTTTGTGATAGTCCCTGAAAATATCATGGAATATTCTGTTCTCTCCATAGGGTCGCTGCTTATTGCTGCAACACTTTCAGTACTTATGGCGAAGGTTTACCACGACATGAACTCCTACTCCAACAGACAGGGGTTTGAAGCAGTTGGAGGACCTGCATTCTCCAGGCAGGCAATAGGATCAAGGAGTCTCAGGTACTTCATATCCAGGTTCTCTATGTGGATAGCCAACACCGCTCTGGCAGCATTTTCCTCTATATTCTTTGTCCTCTTCGCCTTCCAGGTCGTACCGTCGCTTCTCGAGGGATTTGGGTTTTCGGTATTTTCCAGTGACCTGGTCGTTTATGTCATAATTGCAATCTTCGTATTCTGGTTCCTGGTCAATGCCTTTTTTGAAAATATATTCCTGCGTGGCATCGGTATAGCCCAGATCATCATGGTGGTTGTTATGGTTTCAATACTATTAGTCCAGAATGGCGCCCTATTTTTAAAGGGTGGTTTTAACTTTTCCGGTTTTTTTTCACTGCCACACGGAAACCCCGCCTTCGCGATGATAATGAACACGGGATACCTGTTTATCCTCTTCTTCGGGTTCCAGGAGATTCAGACCCTTGACAGGGAGACCATCCAGGAAAGTGCAATACCCATTTACACACGGATAACCGGAAAAAAGCTGCAGAAGGTTTCTTACGCAGGTCTCGCGATGATAGCCACCGTGGTTATTTCCGCAATAGTCGAAATACTTTATGGGCTTGCTGTCTACAGCCTTCATCCTTCGTATAATTCACTACTGAATTCCAACATCCCCTCACTCTATATCGCGGGAAAGTTTCTTGGCCCACTGTGGGAAGTTGCAATTGCGATTTCCTTCATGATAGCAACTATAACGACGTTTGTTCCGGCTTTCCTCGCTGCATCAAGGCACCTGAGGGCTCTGTCTGAGGATGGTTACCTGCCTTCTTCGTTCAGGTCTATGTCATGGATCTTTACCATGATCATGATAGTAGTCCTATCCCTGACGGGTGACAATTTCCTTGTAAATATCACCGATTTCATGGTATTAATAAGCCTTGGTTTGATCAACTTCTCTTCCCTTTGGCTCAGGAAAGTTAAGTTCCCAAACCTGAAAAGGATTGACCTGTATCCTATAGTGGTCGGATCGACCTGCTTCATGGTCGGTGCGTCGATGTATTTTCTCTACCCGTCGGTCGTGCTTCTTGGGTTCCTTGCAATCCTCCTGAGTTTCCTGGTATACGACATCCTTAACCTGGGAACCATAGGGCTCCAGCTCTTTATCATAATATTCAACATCGTCTCGTTTTACACACTTTCAGTGCTCAAATTCAACCTGAGCGACTATGGAATCAACTCCTCAACCTTCATAGGAGTACTGGGAAAGGATGCGCTAGTGGTGGCACCCATCGTGCTTCTGCTCAGCAGCCTGCTGCTTTCACTGAACATATTCATGGATGTATTCATTTTAAAGCGGACAAGGTTCAGGGTTAATCATAAAATTACATGAAGAAGCAGGATAGCTCGCGGATCAATGAAACTGGAGATCACAAAAACCTTATAAATAGAGGAATAGGATAATCAAGAGTGCAGATACTGGGATACACGGTACCAACATTGCAATCTTTTCTGGGTTCACTGAACCTTTTGCAGATCGGGTTCAT
The DNA here is from genome assembly GCA_021793945.1 of Thermoplasmata archaeon. Next base: position 10,726 of record JAJYRT010000026.1, on the reverse strand, counting down.
AGGGATGATCATAATCATCCTGCTGATATTCACCATCAGGATGACCGTTGCACTTCATGGGACAAAGTATACCTTCTTCAGGGTTGCTTTTGTACCCATAGTATATACTGTTTTCACCATATACCTGTTCTACCAATCCATCGGTATGAACCTGTCGATACTCGGTACCGGTTATGTCCTGCATTCATACGTATTGCTGATCCCGGCCGGGCTTATAATCGGCTTCACTGCGGGAGTCAAGGCGGGTAAGAGCGTAAAAATATACGAAAAGAAAGGAAATCGGTACTTTAGAAAATCCCTCTGGATCAGCCTATTCTGGACCTCTTCGTTCGTGCTCGAATTTGTTTCCCTGATATACTTCCCTGCACTAAATATCAGCCTCCTCTTCACCGGACTCCTCTCGCTGGCTACCGGAATGCTGGATGGACAGGCGGTCAGGACGCACTTTTTCAATAAGGCATACAGTGCTGGCCAGAACCCGGACTAATATATTTAAACATATATTTTGTCCGCCATATTTAAATAAAAATTGGGAAAGATTTTAATATTAAATAGTGGTAATAAGTGAACCGGAGAACATGAGGAAATGAAAGAGATATTGCATGAAGAAGATAATGCCGTGTCGCCAATAATAGCCACAATTCTCTTGATTGCAATAACTGTAGTTCTGGCAGCTACACTTTATTCGGTTATTGGCGGTTATACATCGTATCTGGGGTCTACAACTCCCACTGCTTCGCTTACAGTCACGGACTTGAATACACAAACTGACTCCTCATACATGATTTACGTCTCCTCGGTGAGTCCCAACGGCAACATCTCGCTATCTAATGTTAATCTGCTCGTAACCAACGGCACCGGGACTGTTTCGGAGATCAATCTGGGCTTTGCCTCGAAGTCTGGATCTTCTACTGCAAGCATGGGCAGCGTATGGAATATCACCGTGAGTGCCGGGAATTACCTTGGCGAGAATCCAGTGATAACCGTCAAGAGCACCTCTGGCATTCAGACGATCTCCTACCTCGAACTTATTGACACGACCACGCACGGAACCATTGCAACAGATTCCCCAACTCTTCCATGAAAATAGTTACTATTATGAAGATACCTGTTTCCTGAACTCCTCTATGGACGTGGTTTCAGGGAGGCAGGTGTAATTTTTGCATACATATGCCCTGGTCTTTCCATCGTTTATATCCTTAAGTTCCTGCATGAAAGTGGAATAGAACTCATTCCCTTCCTTTCCGGTTGCAGTTATGGTCATGTTCGGGTTATAGTTCTCCTGGGCAATCTTGATCATTTTGTCGCCAATACTGTCTTCCCCGCGGATGATTTTCACATGGGTTGTGGGTCCGATGGCAAAATCGAGAGCGCACATCAGGTACAGGTGGAAAACTGGCGCCTCAGAGACTGTTCCATACAGGGAATCCAGAGATTTTACTGCAATACCGTTAAGGCTATCATCGTCAACAAGATGAGACAGGCGCAACAGATTCAGTATCTGGACAGAGTTACCTGATGGTATCGCCCCGTCATACCATTCCTTTCTCCTTCCCCCAACCTCGTTCCTGTAGGTGGCTGTAAAGAAAAACCCGTAGTCCTTCGTGTCAAGGAACTCCTTGATGGCAGTTCTGTTGAGCCTGTTTGCATTTTCCAAATATTTAGTCTTCAGCGAGACCTCGTAGAGGTCAATGAGGCCACTTATTAGGAATGCATAATCATCAATGAAACCCTCAATGGCAGGTGAACCGTCGCGGAAGGTGTGGAAAAGACGATTTTCTCCGGCATCCATCTTTTCAATAATGAAATCGGCAGTCTCTTCTGCGAGTCTCAGGATATCACTGTTGCCGGTAGCCCTGTAACCAAGAGAGAGCGCAGATATCATGATGCCGTTCAGGCTCGTGATTATCTTGTCGTCGGTGTGCGGCCTTGTTCTTCCGGACCTGTAATCAAACAGCTTCTTCCTGTCTTGCTCTATCCTTTCGGAAAGCGCTTTCGGTTCCAAAGACATCTGACTGGCCAACTCAGCTACATCTTTCTCCATGTAAAGGATGTTCTTCCCTGTGCTTCTTCCGGTGGATTCATCATGGTAGTTTCCCATCTGGTTTGCGTTGAATATGCCTGCAAAAAATTTTCCCTCCTCATCGCCCAGGACAGCCATTATCTCAGAATATGTCCATGTATAATATTTACCCTCGACACCTTCGCTGTCGGCATCAATTGCAGAGAAGAATCCTCCTCGCGGATCATGCATTTCTGCCATGAGGAAGGAAAACAGGTCTCCGATCATGTCACTGTAAGCTTTCTTACCCGTTACCAGCTGCAGTTCAGCGAGGGCTATCATTATCATGCCCTGATCGTAAAGCATCTTCTCAAAATGGGGCAGAAACCATCCTGCGTCGGTAGAGTATCTGTGAAATCCGTGGCCTATATGGTCGTGAATCCCACCGAGATTGACCTTCTCAATTGTCTTTTCTACCATCATGAGTGCAGTCTCGTCATGGTATCTGCGGAAATACCGCAGCAGAAAGATCAGGTAGTGGGGAGTGGGAAATTTTGGTGACAACCCAAACCCTCCATTCTGCTGGTCGAAGTTGTCGCTCAATTCTTTGAAGGAGTCCTTCAGGAATTTCTCTTCCACGAGATTTCCAGGCTTGGAGGCGACTCCCCTTTCAAGCCTCGAGACCATTTCATTTGCCCTCTTCAGGAGGTCGTTTCCCTGCTTTTTCCATAGCTCCCCTACTGCATCTGACAGCTCTATGATTCCCATTTGTTCCCCACGCGACCTCCTTGGGATGTAGGTCATGGCAAAAACGGGCTTCCTGTCCGGCGTAACGATCATGTTTAGCGGCCAGCCTCCCGAGCCTGTCATTATCTGGCTGGCGGTCATATAAAAATTATCTATGTCGGGCCTCTCTTCACGGTCGACCTTGATGCATACGAAATTGCGGTTCATTGCATCTGCCACATCTTCGTCCTCGAAGGATTCGTGCTCCATCACATGACACCAGTGGCAGGTCGAATATCCTATACTCAGAAAGACGGGCTTGTTTTCATTCTTTGCCCGCTGGAATGCTTCCTCAGACCAGGGATACCAGTCTACCGGATTATGTGCATGCTGGATGAGGTACGGACTCTTTTCATTGATCAGCCTGTTTTCGTGACTTTTCATAATGTGAATTCCCATTGCTCTATGGATATTTAACATTTGTTAGCGTATTTTCCGACTTCGCAGGATGATCAACTTAAACTTTCATACAGGCAGCGCTGAGATAGAGGAGATATATCCTAATCCGCTTACTCATGGAATAATGTGATGGGATTTAGAAATAATCCACAAATAATAAGTCGTCCCTGCCTAATAGCGTTGATGATCCGTGGGATTCACAATCAGCCAAGCATGTTTAATATGACGGTGCCTTATTACAAAGCAGATGAAGAAGGCAATACTCATCCGTCACGGGGAGAGTGAGGCAAATGTTCGTGGAATACTATCTGAGGAGCTTGAGTATTACAACCTCACCGAATCGGGCAGAAGCCAGGCTGAGCGCATCGGGAACATACTTCGCAATTACCGCATTGACAGCATATTCTCAAGTCCTATCCTCAGGACACGGGAAACAGCAGAGATAATTTCCAGAGTAACAGGAAGAAGAGTGGAGATTCTGGAGGACATTCGTGAGTCAGGACTCGGAGATTTCAATGGGAAGCCATTCCAGAGTCTGCCGTTTGGCGGAAGGGAGGAGCTTGGCATGGAACCATGGTCCTCACTGGTTAAGAGGATGGTCAGTGCACTTGAAAGGCATGAAGGAAACTTCGTGTATGTCAGCCACGCCCTGCCCATAAGGGCTGCTGTAGCCCATTACCTGGGCTTAAATGAACTCGACAGCTATGGCATTGAAATCAGGTACACATCAATTTCAGCCATAGATTTAAGCAACGGCAAGGTACTCTGCATCGGGTCCCTGAAACCGAGCAAGAAGATTGAGTCGGCATTTTCATGAATTGCCCTGCAATTTCCTGAGAACCAGCAGCGAAAAAGCAAGGATTCCATACGAACCTAGTGCGAGACCAACAATCAACGGCGAGGAGGAAAATTCATAGCCGTATATTGTAAACACTGGAAGGGGGAAGAATATCCCGAGAGTCCGAAGCGAGATGATTGCCGAACCTGTGCCTATTATCCTTTTTTGTATGGTATTGAAGTGACTCTTTGAATAACTACAGGAACAGATCCAGGATCCTTATTTCGCCAGGGAACCGACGGTGCCTGCGATTATCTCAGCAATCTCAGAGATAAACCGTTCATCTCCGCCGTGAAAAGCGCTTCTGGTATCAGAATCAATGTCTATCTCTCCAACAGGCTTCCCGTCAAGCCTGACGGGAACTACAAGTTCTGATTTAGTATTTATGAAACAGGCAAGATAAGTGGGATTTGAATGAACGTCAGCCTCGTTCACAATGGCATTCTGTACTATGGCCTGGCTGCATAGCCCATCACCAATGCTGATCTGTTCATGCTCAGTCCGATCACCGGCATAACTGTGAAGGACCAGTTTATCACCTGCGATAATGTAAATTCCAACCCAGTTGTATTTTCCGTTGTAGGCCTTCAGGTCCTCGCATAGCTTCTGCAGATAATCAGATCCGCGGGAAGCTATTCCCTCCTTTGCCCTGGCAATGAAAAGGGCACTGTCTTCCGGTTTCACAGATGAAGATTTATTTTTTATATTAATACATGTTGGAGTCATTTAAGAGAATGCCTGACCTGATATCTTATGTCCCCTGTTAAATATTAATACGCACACCACATACAGCATCAGCCTCAAATGCAAATAAAGGACACCATGAGGGGAAAAACCGAGTTTCATGAACTGCATAAGGGCAGGGTCAACATGTTTGTATGCGGACCAACTGTTTATGACATTCCGCATGTTGGAAACTCAAGAGTATATGTCTTCTTCGATATGGTGGCAAAATACCTCAGGACTATTGGATATTCCGTATTTTACCTTCAGAACATAACAGACATTGATGACAAGATCATAAACAGGGCTGCGGAAGAGGGAAGTGACTACCAGGCAGTATCAGACAGGTTTTACTCCCTCTACATGGATATAATGAATAAGCTCGGGATCGATAGCGTAAACATATATGCCAGAGCCACCCTGTACATGGACGAAATAATCAGCCAGATTCAAAGGCTGCTGGATCTGGGGTACGTCTATGCCACGGACGATGGCCTGTATTATAGAATCCGAAAATTTAGAGATTATGGAAAGCTCTCCGGACAGGACTTGGATCACATTGAAGCCGGCGCAAGGATTGAAGTGAACGAGAATAAGGAGGATCCTGGAGATTTTGCTGTGTGGAAGTTCAGGAAGCCAGGCGAGCCTTACTGGAACTCTCCGTGGGGAGAAGGCAGGCCGGGTTGGCACATCGAGGATACTGCAATTACGGAATGCCATTTCGGACCCTCGTATGACATCCATGGCGGAGGTTCAGACCTGATTTTCCCACATCATGAAGCTGAAATTGCACAGATGCGCGCAATCAGCGGATTGCCAACTCTGGCCAGCGTGTGGATGCACGTTGGGATGCTGAACATAAACGGCAACAAAATGTCAAAGTCCCTGAAGAATTTCATCACCATTGATCAGGTAATGAGAACCCACAGCAGGGAGGAAATCAGGTTCTACTTCCTGAATTCTGGATACAGGAGCACAATGATCTTCTCGGATGCCGCTCTTAAGGAAAGTTCAGAAACCCTGAAAAGGATCCAGACAACATACGACAAGCTGGTTGCAAAGGCGGACGGACACACATCAATAGTTATTGGTCCTTCCGCTATAAGGCATAGGCTGCAGGAAATCATCGATGATGACTTTGATGCCAGAGGATTTTTTGCCGAGATCATGAAAATAACAACTGAAATAAACCGGGGATTAGACACCATGGATCCGGATGGCGCTGCATCCTACCTTAGCCTCTTCAACTGGATGAATTCCTTTATGGGAGTGCTGAAAGAGAAAACGTGGGAAGGCATCCCGGTAAAGTTGGTTGACGACCTTGTCAATCTCAGGAATCAAATGCGCAGGGAGAAGATGTTCGCAGTTTCTGATAATATACGCGAAATTCTCTTCAGGAATGGGATAATACTTGAGGATAGGGAAGGTGTTACTGAATGGCGAAGAGCTTGAGGAGGGCAGGATTGGGGAGCGCAATCGTTGTGGTAGACCTTGTCAATGACTTTGTCACAGGCGTCTTTGGAAATGAACGGGCAGTGCGGACTGCAGAAAGGATTGCAACGTTTCTTCTAAAAGTAGGCGGATCATTGCCCCTGATCTTTACCCTGGATACCCATCTAGAGAATGACCCTGAATTTGCGGTCTGGGGCAGGCACTGCGTTTCAGGAACAGAAGGAAGCATGCTCGTTGAGGGACTTTCAGGTTTCGGCGGACATAGAATCACCAAGAGGCACTTCGATTCCTTCTTCGATTCCGATCTTGACGGCGTACTGCGAGCTAACGCAATATCCCAGACTTTCCTTTGCGGGATCTCGACTGACATATGCGTCCTCCACACAGCTGCCGGGGCGTTCTTCAGGAACTATGACATCAGCGTGATTTCAGACCTTTGTTCTTCCATAGCTGAGGAGAATCACAATATTGCGCTGGACAATATGCGAAGAAATTATGGAGCACGTATAATAACTGCAGAAGATGCTTTGAGAGAGATTTTATGACAGCAAGAAAATTCAACGTTGCAACGGATGAGGAGATCAGCGCATGCCAGGCTTCCGATGTTTATTTCGAGAGATCAATAAATTCAATCGAAAAAATAAGCGTGAGCGAAAACGTCGTTTCAGAGATTACCGTGTCTGGGCCACTTGACACCTGGATTAATTTTTCCGGGCTGGATGAAGTCGTGAACCTTCTTCAGGGTAAAAACGTAGACATGTACGCAATCCCCGAGGGGACAGTATTGAATTCCAGGGATTCGAGGGGTACACCCGTACCATTTGTATGGATAGAGGGTAATTATTCAGAGTTCGGGAAGTGTGAAACATCCATTCTTGGTTTTCTCTGCCAGTCGTCTGGAATTTCCACAAAATCCTCTAAGATCCGGCTCGCCGCTGGCGATGCCAGATTCTACTCATTCGGGATCAGGCGCATGCACCCTGCCCTTTCTCCAATGATAGACCGCGCTGCCTTCATCGGAGGGGCAGATGGAGTATCCGGGATACTCGGCGCCGAGGTAATTGGCGAGCGACCCATAGGTACCATGCCCCATGCCCTCTCCCTGCTGCTAGGCGATCAAGCTGCGTGGGAGAGTGTCGTGAAGAGCTCCCCACCAGGAAGCAGGACAGTGCTTATCGATACATTCAGCGATGAAAAATTCGCTGCCCTTAAGGCAGCTGAAACGTTCCCCGAAATAGATTACATAAGGTTGGACACGCCTTCCTCTCGTCGCGGCAACTTTCCTGCAATCGTGAGGGAAGTGAGGTGGGAACTGAACCTCAGGGGGTATTCAGGAGTAAAGATAATGGTATCAGGCGGGCTGGACGTTGATTCCGTCAGGGAATTAAGGAACGCTGGAGCTGAAGCGTTTGGAGTGGGTACATCAATATCAGCAGCCAAGCCCTTTGATTTTGCAATGGACATCGTGGAGATTGCGGGGAAGCCGGGCACGAAAAAAGGGAAATTTTCCGGCCGGAAAGATGTCCTCAGGTGCGGATCTTGCAACAACCTGAGCGTGGTACCGTTCGGCCAGGCAAACCTGCAGTGCACTTGCGGGGGAGAAATGAAATCCCTGATGAAGAAATACCTGAGCGGTGGCAAAGTTACCGACAAATACGACACTCCAAAGAAGATAAGGGAAAGGGCAATGAATGAATTGAAAACGTTCACCCTGATGGATGTGAATGGAAGGAAGACCCCCTAGCCGAAATTCTAAGCACCCATCCCATTATTTTTCGGTCCATTCTACTTGATAAAACAAGCCGTATTTCTGCGAGAGCTGCCGCGATCCTTGAGAAATACACTCATATTGGTTACTAAGGCCGATCAAGCAAGCCCAGTATATCTAACACCTCGTCTATCTCATAATTCGGTATATCCGTGTCAAACTGTTTTCCGTGCTTGATCAGTACTGCCAGGTTTCCAAGTTTCCTGGCCGGTATCATATCCGTCAGCGCATCTCCTACTACCATTACGGCACTGGGTTCTGCTATGCCAAGGAGATGCATTGCCCTTAAGTATGGCTCAGTATCCGGCTTCCCGTGCTTAACATCGTCAATCGTAACCAAGAGGTCCGTGGGCAGTTTGATCATTTCTACCAGTTTCCTCCTGGAAGAGGTGACGATAACAGTGCCTATTTTCCTTCTCTTAAGTTCCATGAAAGTGCCGGGTACGTCCGGGAAAAGCGAAATTTCCGGGAGATGCTCCACAAATATCCTTTCCTCTTCCATTTCCACAGCGTAGGGATCGCTGGAGTATTTTGCTGCAAGCGTTGACCCGGGAAGACCTATTAGGGGCATGAGTTCATCCTCATTCGGAGTGATGCCAAACTTCCTGAACGCCCCGTTCCATGCGCGTATCCGAAAATCAAATGAGTTCAGGATGGTTCCGTCAAGGTCAAAAATTACTCCTCCGATTTTCAAGGCGGTGCCATATTAATATCTGAGATATTATATTTGTGCGGAATTGGATATATATGTGAATCTGATACAAGAGCATGAAAACGGCCTATCTCGACGAACTTAAGCATCCTCTAAGGATTGGCGAAAGTGAAATTGAAGAACCGACGGGCGATGAGATCATTGTTAGGCAGGAAGTCACTGGAGTGTGCTTTCGCGACATCCTTACCATGGATGGATTCTTCCCGAGGGTGAGATTGCCAATAGTACCAGGGCATGAAATTGCGGGGGAGATAGTAAAGATCGGACCGGATGTAACCAAATTCAAAGTCGGAGAGAGGGTAGCCAGCCTTATTTACATACCGTGCGGACAGTGCGAATTCTGCCGATCAGGCCGTGAGAATCTCTGTCCCAGCAAGAAAACTTTCGGGGAATTGCTGGATGGTTCATACCGAAAATATGTCAAGGTTTCTGAACGATCAGTTGTCCGCGTTCCGGATGGGGTAGGAAATCATGAGGCTGCTATATCTGCCTGCGTAACGGGCATGATCTATCATGCGATCAAGGTCGAAGCGGGAATAAGAGAAGGGGAGACTATCCTCCTTACCGGATCTGGTGGAGGCGTAGGGATGCATGCCATACAGATAGCGAAGGCACTCGGAGCCCGGGTAATCGCCGAGACATCCTCGAAGTGGAAAACGGACCAGATCCTCGCTGCAGGGGCAGACCATGTTGTTTATTCAGGCGAGGAATTCAGCAGAAAGGTGAAGGAACTGTCAGATGGAGGGGTGGATGTTGTACTTGAGAGCGTCGGGAAACCAACCTTTGACAGCGCCCTAAGGAGCTTGAAAACAGGCGGCAGGATGGCCGTAATTGGAAATGTGATTCCTGATCCGGTCAGCCTTCCCTTAGGACTGATAATACTCAAGGGAAACAGAATATTTGGCAGCATTAGCTCGACCCGCGATGATATGAAGAAAGCGCTGGACTTATCTGCCGTGGGAAAGGTTAAAGCCGTATCGAACATGGAAATCCCTCTGGAGAACATAAACTCTGCATACGAAGACATCAGAAACCGGAAGAATCTTGGAAGAGTTATGATAAAACTTGAATGAGTGTGCTTTTAGTTCTGGTTTTCTCACGGGATCGGGCAACTATACTTATAAAGCAAATCCATCCGGAAAGTATTTATATTAACTGATACTCGTTTTTCACTATGAAAAGCAATGTGATAGTCATTATGGTCGCGGCAATCATAATTGTTGCCAGTGTCGGATACCTGGCTTACAGTAACCCTTCATTATTTACCGGTTCCAAAACATCTACTCCGCAGACACTGAGCGGAATGAACGTAGTTTCCACCAATACTGTTAATAGTTCCATGGGTGGAAAATGGTACGAGGGATTCAATGTAACTGGCGGACTCACCAATATCGGCAATCTGCAGGGCTTGTTCTCAGGCCAGGGCGGCTCAAACGGCAGCATTGACATGCATACCATCAACAACTCCGCAGCCCAACTCAGGCACTTCCAGTTCGCTGGCTTTGGAACACCTGCTCATAACGGATCACTGCTGTTCGGATACATGGAATTTTCCTCCATAAATTATACTAAGTTCATCAATGATACACTTTTCAGTAATTTTTCCACCATCAACGACACGCATGGGAATTACATCCATCCCGGCATTGTTTCTGGTGCGGCATATTTATTTGTAAGCAATAAGACACTGAGAGGTTATGAAAACGCGATATATGCTGTCTATGACAAGAACATAATTGCCGGATTCTACATTGGTACTGCCAATATTTCCGAGGGTAATTTCACGTCGCTGGTTTCAAGCGAGGTCAGCATACTCAAGTCACCGCCAATTAACTTCATTACTGCAGAGAAGCTGATTCAGGCAAACACTGTGAACGGAGACATGAGAGCGACAACCTGGTCAAACGACTTCAATTTCAGCGTCAATATCATGAGAAGCACTGGAATGCTCGGGAACATCATCAACAACACTTCTTCCGGTTACCTTGGTCATTATTCAAATATATCAAACGATTCTTACTCGAATATAACCGGCCTTGGCCTGTC